>NZ_JBUDGD010000046.1:0-47725 GCF_055484735.1 Pseudomonas sp. 15C
CTGGCGCCTTTCGAAATATGGGGTGGACGATGGGGATCGAACCCACGACAACGGGAGTCACAATCCCGTGCTCTACCAACTGAGCTACGCCCACCATATCGCGCTACTTGTGCCAATGCTGCCTAATGGCGCACCCGGCAGGACTCGAACCTGCGACCATCCGCTTAGAAGGCGGATGCTCTATCCAGCTGAGCTACGGGCGCCTTATTAATCTGTACTCTTAAAGGACTACAAACTAAGTGCTTTCCAGTGTCGCAGAACCTCGATTCCGCTTCACCTTCTTAACCAGTGCTAGGCTGTGCCCGACAAGTGCGACGAATAGTATAGAGGGCTCCGAAGGTCGTCAAATCCTTTTTGAAAAAAATTCATTTAATTAAAGGAGTTAGAGGAATTTACTGACCAAGCGCCTTTGCCCTCACCGCTCGACATGCGAGAATGCGCTCTCATTTTTTCCCCTCTCGATGGTTAATCACGCGCAATGACTGCACAACTAATCGACGGCAAATCGATCGCCGCCAGCCTGCGCCAGCAGATCGCCCAACGAGTTGCCGAGCGTCGCCAGCAAGGCCTGCGCACGCCCGGCCTCGCGGTGATCCTGGTCGGCAGCGATCCTGCCTCTCAGGTTTATGTCTCGCACAAGCGTAAAGACTGTGAAGAGGTTGGCTTCCTCTCTCAAGCCTACGACCTGCCCGCCGAAACCACGCAAGTCGCGCTGACCGATCTGATCGATCGCCTCAACGACGACCCGGCAATCGACGGCATCCTGCTACAGCTGCCACTGCCCGAGCATCTCGACGCCTCGAAACTGCTGGAACGCATCCGCCCGGACAAAGACGTCGACGGTTTCCACCCGTATAACGTCGGTCGCCTGGCCCAGCGCATCCCGCTGCTGCGGCCGTGCACACCCAAGGGCATCATGACCCTGCTGGAAAGCACCGGTGCCGATCTGTACGGGATGGACGCCGTGGTCGTTGGCGCGTCCAACATCGTAGGCCGCCCGATGGCGATGGAACTGTTGCTGGCCGGCTGCACCGTCACCGTGACTCACCGCTTCACCAAGGACCTGGCCGGCCATGTCGGCCGCGCCGATCTGGTGGTCGTGGCCGCCGGCAAGCCGGGCCTGGTCAAGGGCGAGTGGATCAAGGAAGGCGCGATCGTGATCGACGTCGGCATCAACCGTCAGGACGACGGCAAACTGGTCGGTGACGTTGTCTACGAAACCGCCCTGCCCCGCGCAGGCTGGATCACACCGGTGCCGGGCGGCGTCGGCCCGATGACCCGTGCCTGCCTGCTGGAAAACACGCTTTATGCGGCAGAAACGCTGCACGCCTGAGTGACATTTTCAGCTTTGAAAAAACCCGCCTTGTGCGGGTTTTTTATTGTTTGAGAAAAAACTGTAACCGTTCGCCGGAAACCCCTCTTTTTACAGGCCTTTTCACGAGATTTTCAGCTCGTTCAAACAACCATCGACAGATCTTCAGCCATACTCCTAGAATGCGACGCTTTGAAGAAATAACCCGTTACAAACTAACGGAATATCCAACCTTTATGAGTTCGCCCGCGTGAAAATTCGTCTTTCGATCCTGAGCCTGTTTTTTGCGTTTACAGGCACATTCATCACGCCAACGATCAACGCTGCGGAAACCACCGCTGCCCCACGCGATGCCTCGACCCTGAAGATCGCCTCCGGCAGCGCCCTGCTCATGGATATGCAGACCAACAAAGTCATCTACTCCAGCAACCCTGACGTGATCGTGCCGATTGCCTCCGTCAGCAAGTTGATGACCGGACTGGTGGTGGTTGAAGCGCGGCAGAACATGGACGAATGGATCAATGTCGATATCAGCAACACCCCGGAAATGAAGGGGGTGTTCTCCCGAGTCAAACTCAAGAGCGAACTGCCGCGCCGCGAAATGCTGCTGATTGCCCTGATGTCCTCGGAAAACCGCGCGGCCGCCAGCCTCGCCCATCACTATCCGGGTGGCTACGCTGCGTTCATCGCGGCAATGAACGCCAAGGCCAAGATGCTGGGCATGACCAGCACACACTTCGTTGAGCCAACGGGGCTGTCGGAACGCAACGTTTCCACCGCACGCGACTTGAGCAAATTGCTGGTCGCAGCACACAAGCACCCGCTGCTGAGCCAGCTCAGTACCACCAAGGAAAAAACCGTCGCCTTCCGCAAGCCCAATTACACCCTGGGTTTTCGCAACACCGACCACCTGGTCAACAAGGCTGACTGGGACATCATGATCACCAAGACCGGCTTCACCAATCCTGCTGGTCATTGCCTGGTGCTGGTGACCCGAATGGCCAACCGCCCGGTGGCGCTGGTGATCCTCGATGCATTCGGCAAGTACACGCATTTTGCAGACGCCAGCCGCATTCGCAGCTGGGTGGAGACCGGTCGCAGCGCGGCGGTGCCGGCAGTCGCGCAGCAGTACAAGGCACAGAAGAATCTCAAGTCGCGCCAGAGCGGCGTGGTTGAAGCGTCCAAATAGCTGTCGCACAGGAAAAAAGCCCCGATTTTCGGGGCTTTTTTTCGTCTGCCAGATCAATCGTTGGGCAGTGGCATCCTGTCGTCATCGGGGATGCCATCGCCCGCAGCTGGATCGCGGGACTGCTCGGGGGTCAGCACATTCGGCCGCGCCAATGGATCACGCATCGGACTGTCCGGATCGAGCACCGGGTCGGCGTCTGACTCGGGCGTGGTAGGCACGCTGTCCGGTTTCTGGTCATCGAAGCTTGAATCGGTACTCATATGCACCTCGCTCAGGGTTTCAGATCGCCCAACGGGTCGTAGGCTTTGCCGGGCTTGCGCTGCGCATCGTCGGGCTTTTCATCCAGCGGAGCCTTCGCGGGGCCGATCGGATCGACTTGCGGATCTTCAAGGTCGGGCGAATCCGGATCAAACCCCAGATCATCGCCAGAGGAATGTTCAGATGAATGTGGGCCTTTCGGGGATGAATCTGCCATGTGCGCCTCCTGGTGCGCCCGCAAAATCACGGGCTCTACGCATAGGAGGCGAGCCGGACGCAGTCGTGCCCGGCAAGTGACGAACGGACCTCAATGTGCCGCCAGCGCCTTGCGCGCCTGCGCCGCTTCGTTTTCCTGACCGGCCTGGGCCAGCGCATCGGCTGCTTTCAGCCAGCGCTGCTGGTCAACGGCTGCAGGGATCTGCGAAGGCTTCTGGATCAGAATGGCCCAGCCGCCGGACTTTTCCAGCGCCGACTCGAAGGCACTGAAACTCATCAGTTGGCGACGGTTCATCCCCGCGCGCAACAGCACGTTCTGCTTGTTGCGATCGTAGCCGGAGAGAATCGCGTAGCGCGGCTCGGCCCAGAACGCCGAACCTTCGCTAAAGCGCACCATCACCGGATAACCGGCAGCCACCTGGGTCAACAGGGCTGGCAGATTACTGTCCAACGGATAGACCAGCATGCCGTACTCGCGGGCGAGGTTTTCCATGTTGCGCTGCAATTTGTCTTCGGCGCCCGGCAACTGCAACGGTTTTTCCAGCAGGCCAGGGGTAATCACGATGCCTTGTTGCGACAACAGACTGGCCAGCACCTGCGGCCCGCTCTGATAGGCTTCGCCACGATAGAACGTGCCGCTCAACTCGACCCGCTCCGGCAGACGCTTGACCTCTGGCGCCACAGTGCCTGCGCAACCGTTCATAACTGCCGCACCGACGGCAATGAGCAGCGCCGCACGCACTCGGGAAAATAGCTGGACCATCATCACTCTCTGTTCAGACGCCGGTCATCGTGTTCCGGCAACGCTGCGATCATAGGGCCGTGACCGCCTGCGGTATAGCCTTTACCCGCAGACGAGGCGATTGCATAGAGCGAACTGATTGGTCGCCAGCGACCTTTGGTCAATAGCCTGAAACACCCCATTGGCTAGACTGTCAGTGAAACAGAGCGAATTGAAAAGTGTGCGCCCGCTGCAGGGCGAAGAGGAGGCACTGATGAGCCTGACCATGACCATCGTGATGTTGATTGCCGGGTGGCTGGCTGTGGCGACTGCCATGTTGTGGGGGGTGTTGCGGATTTCGCGGCGGCATCATCATCCGGTGCAGACTGCGCCAACTGAGAAAAGCGAAGAGCATCGTGGGCGGCATGTGACGGCGCACTGAAGATCAAAAGCCCCTCTCCCTAGCCCTCTCCCGGGGGGAGAGGGAACTGACGGAGCTGTTCTCGCAAGTTATGCCGACCTGCACTATCGAGCCGAACTCATTACTTGAAAAGCCCTCAAATCGGCTCCCTCTCCCTCGGGAGAGGGCTGGGGTGAGGGGCTGGCGTCACATCGCACCACATCAAAGCGAAAAAAAACCGCCTGAGCCCAAAAGCCCAAGCGGTCTTTACGCTGTCAGCACTTACGCTTGCTGCGTAACTTTCTTCTGTTTAGCCCGACGCGACATCATGTTCAACACCTCGATACCCGCCGAGAACGCCATCGCCGCATACACATAACCTTTCGGTACGTGGGCGCCGAAACCTTCGGCGATCAGGGTCATACCGATCATGATCAGGAAGCCCAGGGCCAGCATCACCACGGTCGGGTTGTCGTTGATGAACTTGGCCAGCGGGTCAGCTGCCAGCAGCATCACCAGGACCGACACCACTACCGCAATGATCATGATCGGCAAGTGTTCGGTCATGCCGACAGCGGTAATGATGCTGTCAATCGAAAACACCATGTCGAGCATCAGGATCTGACCGATCGCGGCAGCGAAGCCCAGGGTCACGGTCGAGGTCGCGGTCTTCGGATCTTCCGGAGCCGGGTCCATGCTGTGATGGATCTCGGTGGTGGCTTTCCACACCAGGAACAGACCACCGGCAATCAGGATCATGTCCTTCCAGGAGAACGCATGGCCAAGGATTTCGATCACAGGCTCGGTCAACTGCACGATGAAGGCGATGGTGCTCAACAGCGCCAGACGCAGGATCAACGCCATGCCGATACCGATGCGGCGCGCCTTCTGCCGATGTTGCTCAGGCAGCTTGTTGGTCAGGATCGAAATAAAGATCAGGTTATCGATGCCGAGCACGATTTCCATTACCACCAGTGTGGCCAAAGCAACCCAGGCGGTGGGGCTGGCGGCGAGTTCTAACAGATATTCCATGGGTCAGTCCTGACTCTGTGTAAGACGGGGTTAGATAGTCTTGGAGGAAGATTCGGATTCTTCCGTTTCTTTTTCCGGTGTTTCTTTTTTCTGAATCAAGCCACCAGTGGCATCGCTGAGCGCTTGCTCGGCGGCTTTATGGGTATCGTCGATCGCTTGCTTGGCAGTTTCAGCCGCCGCGCCCATCAATTGCTGGGCGCTTTTTTCGGCCTGGTCGCAGCCTGCCAGAACCAGTAAAGACGCAAACATCAGCGCAGGAAATGTGTATTTCATAATGATTCCTCGAATAAACCAGAGCGGCACGCAGAGCAGCCGTCGATGGCTGGGCATTCTAGGGAGACGAACACTTCAGGAAAATTCGTATTTTTAGCGGCTATACTTCGGTTTTCACGAACTGAAGATCGCCATGCTCAATTACCGTCAACTGCATTACTTCTGGGTTGTCGCCAAGACTGGCAGCATTGTGCGCGCCTGCGAGCAACTGAACCTGACCCCGCAAACCATCAGCGGGCAGATTTCTCTGCTTGAACAGACCTACGGCATCGAGTTGTTTCGTCGTGTCGGTCGACAGCTGGAACTCACCGAAGCCGGGCGCCAGGCCCTGCCCTACGCCGAGCAGATGTTCCAGCTCGGCGGCGAACTCGAGTTGATGCTGCGCGCGCAGCCCAACGAACAGCAGATCCTTTTTCGCGTCGGGGTCGCCGATGTGGTGCCCAAATCCATCGTTTATCGTTTGATCGCGCCGACCATGGAATTGAGCGAACCGCTGCGCATCACCTGCCGCGAAGATAAACTCGAACGCTTGCTGGCGGATCTGGCGATCCAGCGTCTCGATCTGGTGATCTCCGACAGCCCGATGCCTTCGCACCTCGACATCAAGGGCTACAGCCAGAAACTCGGTGAATGCGGGATCAGTTTTTTCGCCACCGCCGAACTGGCCGCGACATACGGTCAGGACTTCCCGCGCAGCCTGCACGGCGCCCCGCTGCTGATTCCCGGCGCGGAGACCGTGGTGCGCAGCCGTTTACAGCGCTGGTTTGCCGAACAGCAGATCCAGCCGCAAATCGTCGGCGAATTCGATGACAGTGCGTTGATGCAGGCGTTCGGCCAATCCGGCAGCGGGATTTTCATTGGTCCGAGCGTGATTGCCGATGAGGTGAAGCGCCAGTACGGCGTCGTATTGATTGGCCAGACCGACGCGGTGACCGAGTCGTTCTATGCCATTTCAGTGGAGCGCAAGGTCAAGCACCCCGGCATCGTGGCGATTACCGAGGGTGCCCGACGCGAGCTGTTTACCACCTTATGAAGCGCAGGCCTCGCGCGGCTTCAAGGTCATGAGGACCATGGCGAGGAATACCGACAGCAGAATGAACCCGGCAGCGGCAAAACCGAGGAAGCCGAGGCCGGCGCTGTCGATGACCCGACCGCCGATCATCGCGCCCAGACCGATGCCCAGATTGGCCCCGGCGATGTTCAGCGAGGCAGCAAAGGCAGGCGCTTCCGGTGCGGCTTTCATCAGCCGCACGTGGCTGACCAGGAACAAGGCGGCTTGGGTCACGCCCCAGATCGCCATCGCCACCGCCAGGCCCAACGGCGAATGAATGTTCGGCACCAGCGAGACCATGCCGGCGATCATGAACGCACAGAACAGTACCGAAGCGCCGAGCGGGTGCCGGTCCACCGCGCGGCCGCCCAATGAGTTGCCGATCAGCCCGACCGCGCCGAAGCCCATAAGGCACCAGCCGACCACGGTGCCGTTGAACCCGGCCAGACGCTCAAGGATGTCGGCCAGATAGGTGTAAGCGGTGAACATGCCGCTGAACACCAGGATCGACAGCAGCACATGGCCGAGCATCAGCGGGCTGCGCAGGATCTTGAACTGCGAACGGAAGCTGACCTGATGCTGATGCAGACTGGTTTTCGGCAAATAGACGAACAGCAGCAGAGCCTTGGCAAACGCGACCACCGCGAGAATCGCAAATGCCGTGCGCCAGCCGAAGGCGTCAGAAATCAACGTGCCGACCGGGATGCCGAACACCGTGGCGCAAACAATGCCGAAACCGATCTTGGCGATTGCTCGACCGGCGAAATCTGGGCCGACGATATCCACCGCCGTCTCGCTGGCCAGCGCCCAGAACACCGGCAACCCCAGCGCCGGAATCAATCGGGCAACGGCCATGACCCAGATATTCGGCGCCAGTGCCGCAACGGTATTGGCCAGACCGAACATGATCAGAATGCTGATGAACAACTTGCGTCGCTCGAAGCGGGCGAAATACGCAGTCAAAAATGGCCCGAACATGGCCACGGTAAAAGCGAATAAAGTCACCAGCAAGCCAGCCTGAGGGATGGTGACTTCGAGATCGCGGGCAATCGCCGGCAACAGGCCGACGATGACGAATTCCGTGGTCAGCACCGTAAATCCGGCGGCGGACAACAGAAGAATAGGCAACAGCATGCGCAACTCCAGCAAAACGACGACACCAGCGTTGGCCTTGAGGCCCGCTGGCGAAATTTGAAAATGAGGATGGCGCAGCTTAACAGAGAGTGCCCCGGCCTGACTTGCACAAACCTGTCTGATTGGCCAAACAAACGGGTGGCAGATCGTCACATGCCTGAGGGACAAGGCCTACGCTGTGATAAAGTCCGCGCCCTGCAAAACGTACAGCCTGTTCAGCGGCCGGTTTTTTTGGCGCTGATGTCGATTCGACACTCGGTTCGTGCCTGCCCACGCAACCTCGCACCCTATAAAAAACAGAGATGCCGTTCATGACCGCCTCATCCCCTTCGCTCCTGCAACGCTTGAAAAATCTCAGCCTGGTGACCCAGATCGTGATCGGCCTGATCGCCGGTATCGCCCTGGCGCTGCTTGCCCCGGAAGCGGCCAAGTCCACCGCGTTCATCGGCAAGGTGTTTGTCTCGGCGTTGAAAGCCGTGGCGCCGATTCTGGTGTTCGTCCTGGTGATGGCCTCGATTGCCAATCACAAGCATGGTCAGGAAACCCACATCCGACCGATCCTGTTCCTGTACCTGCTGGGCACGTTCAGCGCAGCGGTGGTGGCCGTGGTTGCCAGCATGGCGTTCCCGTCCCATTTGGTGCTGTCGACTGAAAACGTCGCGGTCAGCGCACCGGGTGGTATCGGCGAGGTGCTGCAAAGCCTGCTGCTGAGCGTGGTCGATAACCCGGTCAACGCGCTGATGAACGCCAACTTCATCGGCATTCTGGCGTGGGCGATCGGCATGGGCATCGCGATCCGCCATGCCGGCGACACCACCCGTGAAGTGCTGGGCGACCTGTCCAATGGCGTCACGGTCATTGTTCGCGTGGTCATCCGCTTCGCGCCGCTGGGTATTTTCGGTCTGGTCGCGTCGACGCTGGCCACGTCCGGTTTCGGCGCGCTGCTCGGTTACGCGCACCTGCTCGCGGTGCTGCTCGGCTGCATGCTGTTCGTGGCGCTAGTGATGAACCCGCTGATCGTGTTCTGGAAACTGCGCCGCAATCCTTACCCGCTGACCCTCCAATGCCTGCGCGAAAGCGGCATTACCGCGTTTTTCACCCGCAGCTCGGCGGCGAACATTCCGGTCAACCTGGAACTGAGCAAGCGCCTGGGCCTGCATGAGGACACCTACTCGGTGTCAATCCCACTGGGCGCGACCATCAACATGGCTGGCGCGGCGATCACCATCACCGTACTGGCCCTGGCTGCGGTGCACACGCTGGGGATTGCCGTGGACATTCCGACGGCGATCCTGCTCAGCGTGGTCGCGGCGATTTGCGCATGTGGCGCTTCCGGCGTGGCCGGTGGCTCGCTGCTGTTGATTCCGCTGGCGTGCAGCCTGTTCGGCATCCCGAGCGAGATTGCCATGCAGGTGGTGGCGGTCGGTTTCATCATTGGCGTGTTGCAGGATTCGGCGGAGACTGCGCTGAACTCGTCGACTGACGTGCTGTTTACCGCAGCGGCTTGCATGGGGGAAGAAGCGAAGGCGCAGCGTACGGCCTGATATTCACAACTATAAAAAGCCCGCCTCGGTGTGAACCTTGGCGGGCTTTTTTGTGGCTGACATCTTTTGCCCCCTCACCCCAACCCTCTCCCCCAAGGGGGCGAGGGGGAAAGGGAGCCGATCTGTGTGCTGTTCGAAATTAGAGTTCGACTCGATGGATCGGGCCGGCGTATCTCGAACAAACAACTTGGTCAGTCCCCTCTCTTTCCGGGAGAGGGTTAGGCGGGCGGCGTTCCGATGAGGGGCTTTTAAAGGCTTAGAACGCGCCCATGTAATCGCGCTTGCCCACTTCCACACCGTTATGACGCAGCAATGCATACGTTGTGGTGACGTGGAAGAAGAACTGCGGCAAACCATAAGTCAGCAGATACGACTGGCCACTGAAGCGCTTCTCTTTCGGCGTGCCCGGACGGGTGATGATTTCGATGCCTTCCTTGCCATCGATCTGCTCTGGCTTGATCTCGCCGATGAAGGCCAGAACCTTGGCGATCAGGGCTTGCAGCTCGGCGAAGGTGGTTTCGCTGTCGTCGTACTTCGGCAGTTCGACTTCAGCCAGACGCGCCGACACGCCTTTGGCGAAGTCGACGGCGATCTGCACCTGGCGGGTCAGCGGAAACATGTCCGGGTACAGACGCGCTTGCAGGAACGCGTTCGGGTCGATGTTTTTCTCGCTGGCGTGGGCTTCAGCCTTTTTCAGCACATCGCTCAGGGCGTTGAGCATTTGTTGAAAAACCGGGACGGATGCGGCGTACAGGGAAATGGTCATGGCAGTCTCGTGTGATGGCTGGGTGGAACAAGGAGGCGATTATAGCCATGCTTGATGACCACACGGCTTGCCTTTTGTTGGGCAAGGATTAGGCTAGGCGCCTTCGACTGCAGAGGGAACGCGCGATGACCACCGAACCAGAATCCAGCTCCGAACAGCCACGGCTCAATGCCACGGAAATCCGTATCCTCGGTTCGTTGATCGAGAAACAGGCGACCAGCCCGGAAAGCTATCCGCTGACCCTCAATGCGCTGGTGCTGGCCTGCAACCAGAAAACCAGCCGCGAACCGGTGATGAACCTGACTCCGGGCCAGGTCGGCCAGAGCCTGCGCGCCCTTGAAGGTCGCGGTTTTGCCAGGCTGGTGATGGGCAGTCGCGCCGATCGCTGGGAGCACAAGGTCGACAAGGCGCTTGAGCTGGTGCCGGCGCAGGTGATCCTCAGCGGGCTGATGTTTCTGCGCGGCCCGCAGACGGTCAATGAGTTGCTGACCCGCAGCGGCCGCATGCATGAATTCGAAGACGCCGAACAAGTGGTGCATCAGCTCGAGCGCTTGATTGCGCGCGGGCTGGCGGTGCTGATCCCGCGTCAGGCCGGGCAGCGTGAAGACCGTTACAGCCATGCGCTGGGCGATCCGGCGGATATCGAGGCGATCATCGCCGCGCGGCACAATCCCGTAGAGCGCTCGGCCACCGGCGTTTCTGTGGAGCGCATCGAAGAACTCGAAGCACGGATCGCTGCACTGGAAGAACGCCTGGCACGCCTCGAATAATGCACGCGTTCCCTTTGTAGGCCTTCGCCTACAGGGGAGGTGCGTTTATTCACCGTCCCAGTAATCCACCCCATCCGCCTGCCGCGCCACGGCAACAAAACCGGACGGGGTGCCCTCGGCATCAACGCTGAAGTTATCCATCACCGCGTATTTATTCGAATCCGGGTATTCGCAGATCTCGGGTTGCTGCTGCGTGCTGATCGCCAGGTATCGCAACTCGGCCGAACTGGTATTGATGATCTGATGCGCCTGCTCCGGGCCACCCGGTGGACAGGCGATCACATCACCGCTACGGATCGGAAAACGCTCGCCCCCCAGGCGCACCTCGCCCTCCCCGGCCACCACGTAGAACATTTCCTCATTGACCCGATGGCTGTGAAACGGACTGCCGCGCATGCCCGGCGGCAAGGCGTACAGGCGATAGCCAAGTTTTTGCGCGCCCAGTCGCTGGCCGATGCGGGCGAAGCGCTGTTGATAGCGCCCAGCGGTTTCGCCTTGCGGGGCAAGTGCCTCGGGAAGGGGTTCGAGTTCGACCTCGTCGAGGTTGAGGATGGGCGGGTGCATAAGCGGCCTCGGTTTTTATTTTGGTGGTGGGGCAAGTCTTTGCTTGCCGCGCAGGGAGCATAGACGAGGATGTCTGATTTGATACCGCAGCGCGGTCATCGCCAGCAGGCTGGCTCCCACAGGTTGACCAGGTTCCAGCTGAAAAAATGCGATCACATTGTGGGAGCTTGCCTGCAAGCGATGAGGTCCGCCCCGCCACCGCAAGATTCAATCAGCTACGCGCAAACGCCACCGCCGCCGCAAACTGCGCTTCATTCGGGCGCACGCCGGTGTACAGCACAAACTGCTCCAGTGCCTGAATCGCGATGACTTCCAGCCCGGTGATGACCCGTTTACCCTCCGCCCGGGCGCGCACAATCAGCGGTGTTTCCGAGGGAATCGCCACCACATCGAAAACCGTCTGCGCCGCCTTGATGACTTCCGGCTCAAACGCCAGTTGCCCCGCTTCCGGCCCGCCGTCCATCCCTACCGGCGTGACGTTGATCAACATCTGCGGGCGCTCCTCGCCCAGCTCTGCCTGCCAGCGGTAACCCAGCGAGTCCGCCAGCGCACGCCCGGCGCGCTCGTTGCGCGCGACGATCAGGCCGTTCCTGTAACCGCCGTCACGCAAGGCACTGGCCACCGCTTTGGCCATGCCGCCGCTGCCGCGCAGGGCGAAGGTCGAATCCTTGGGCACGGCGTGGCTCTGGAGCAACTGGGCGACGGCGATGTAATCGGTGTTATACGCCTTGAGATGGCCATTAGTGTTGACGATGGTGTTGATCGACTGGATCGCTGCCGCCGACGCATCGAGCTCGTCGACCAGCGCAATGCACGCTTCCTTGAACGGCATCGATACGCCGCACCCGCGAATACCCAACGCGCGAATACCACCGACCGCGCCGGTCAGGTCCTGACTGCTGAAGGCCTTGTAATAGAAATTCAGGCCCAGCTGTTCATACAGATGGTTGTGGAAACGCAGACCAAAATTCCCGGGGCGCCCCGACAGGGACATGCACAGCTGGGTGTCTTTGTTCGGGTTCATCTGCATGAAACTTCTCCTTCAAACGCACTTTCGGATAGACGGGATTAGCCAGCCCCGCGGGCTCTGAACGATCATGGGGCGTGTTTTAGAGGGCTTTCGCGGTGATCGTTCAGTCGGGTAAAGAAACCGCTACAGACCTTACACAAAATTTACCCAGCGGCTGTGCTGATTTTGCCGATTTCACTGTCTCAGATGTATCCCCGAGACAACTATGGGCCTGGTGCAGGCCCTGCCGCCGGGTCGAAGAACCGAGGATTTATCATGATTCGTAAACTTCCCATTATGGCTTTGTTGATCGGCGCGCTCGCGGTCACGGGTCAGGCAGAAGCGGGTGGTGGCCACGGCTGGCAAGGCCCTGCAGTGTTTGGCGCGATCGTCGGCTCGGCCATCATCGGCTCGGCGCTGATCAATCAGGATCGGCCGGTGTATGTGCAGCAACCGGTTTACGTGCAGCCACAGCCGGTTTATGTGCAGCAGCCGCCGCCACCGGTTTATTACCAGCCGGCGCCGGTGTATGTGCAGCAACCGGTTTACGTGCAGCCCGCTCCCGTTTATTACGGCCCGCCTCGCGGGTATTACGGTCGGCCGCATGGGTATTACGGCGGTCCGCGCTGGTAACCGGAACACGGAGCCCCGCTTTTGAAGCGGGGCTTTTTTGTGGGGAATCGTTTAAAGCGTGAGATTGGCTCTGGATTTGCGGTGAATCCAACCCTCACCCCAGCCCTCTCCCAGAGGGAGAGGGAGCCGATCTCGGTTGGCTTCCAAGCTTGCGTACGACTCGGTATTTCACCTCAGCGTACCTCTCACATCCACCGCGATCAGTCCCCTCTCCCTCTGGGAGAGGGCTAGGCGGGCGGCGTTCCGATGAGGGCTTTTGATCTTGAGCGACGCACCTGCGATATTCGACCATTCGTCGCCCAACGTCTGAAAAAATCTCGCCAAGGTCGCTGCGAGAACAGTTTATGCAGCTAAAGTCGGCATGATTGACTCGACCGTCATGGGCATTTCCACGAAACGGTCATGGTTTTGTCATGACGGAGCCGCAATCTGAATCCGTCCGTAAACAACAGGTTGATAACAACAAGGACGACGATATGCCAACACAAAACCCGCACCGCATTGTCGGTCTGTGCACCTCGAGCAAGGTGTACAGCGCGCTGACCGAACTCAAGCATCTGGAAGGTCACCGCTGCGCCAAGTTTCTTTCGCTGCTCGCGGAGAATCTGGTGCACAAGGGCTTGCTCAACGAGCGCGAAGTCATGCACATGCTCGATCAAGTGGTCGATTGAGACAGCCCTCAACGGCGTCAATGACCACTATCGAAAGCGTTGATTGTCCGTAGAAGCGGCGAATCTCTAAGGTAGCTCCATTGTTGAATGGAGGTACAGGTCATGGCTCAGGTTCAAATCATGTCGGTGGTCGGCAGCGCGGTTCCCGCTTCGCTCAGGGCGTCGGGGTTGCTCGCCTGCTGGTATCTGATGCGCGACGGCGAGGCGATCAGTGGTCCGCTCACCTCGTTACCCGCCGCACAGGCCTTGTCGCAGAAGATTGTCAGCGCGTCGTTCAACGCTTAAGGCAGTTGCACCTTGGGTTTGGTCTCGACGAACAGCGCCCAGCTCGACAGGAACAGCGCGGCGATCAACGGGCCGATGACGAAGCCGTTGAGGCCGAACACCGCGAGGCCGCCCAAGGTCGAGATCAGGATCATGTAATCGGGCATTTTCGTGTCCTTGCCCACCAGAATCGGGCGCAGGACGTTGTCGACCAGGCCGATCACGAAGACCCCGAACAGGCCCAGCACCACGCCTTGCCAGATCATCCCGCTGAGCAGGAAGTACACCGCCACCGGCGCCCAGACGATCCCCGCGCCGACCGCTGGCAGCAATGACAGAAACGCCATCAGCACCGCCCAGAGCAATGCGCTGGGAATGTCGAGAAACCAGAAAATCGCCCCGCCCAGCGCACCTTGCGTCACGGCGACGAGCACGTTGCCTTTGACGGTCGCACGCACCACACGGTTGAATTTCAGCTGCAGCCGACGCTTGTGGTTTTCCTCCAGCGGCACCGCGGTGCGCATCTTGCGCGCCAGCTCGGGACCGTCACGCAGGAAGAAAAACAGCAGGTACAGCATGATGAAAAAGCTCACCACGAATTCAAAGGTGCCCTGGCCGAAACTGAACGCCTGAGTCGCCAGCACCTGGCTGCCCTGCATGGCGGCCTTGACGATTTTCTCGCGCAGGCTGTCGAGTTCGCCCACGCCAAAGCGGTCGAGCAGCTGCTGAAAGTACGGCGGCAGGCTGTGCTTGAACTGCGCCAGATAAGCGGCAATGTCCAGCTCACCGCTTTCAATGTTCTTGTAAACCGTCGCCCCTTCCTGCACCAGCAGAATGCTGACGATGATCACCGGCAGAATCGCGATGACCAGGCACAGGCTCAACGAGCACAACGACGTCAGGTTGCGCGGCCAGCCGAACTTGATTTGCAGCCTGCGCTGCACCGGCGCAAACAGAATGCCGAGAATCACTGCCCAGAACACCGCGCCATAGAACGGCAGCAGGATCCAGATGAAGGCTACAGTGACCAGCACCAGCAGCACTGTCAGGGATTTGAATTGAAGACTCTTTTCGTTCATGTCCGGTCCATGTCTGTCAGGCGTCACGCACGCCCCGAACCTTAGTCACCCGCGACGTGCGCGAGTGCCCTGTTTATTCGTTGAGCATAGATCCAGATCAATAAACCCTCGCTGCGCCTCGCTTACCCTGCCGCGCTTTTGCGACCGCCATCATGAACTCGACCCGCAGCGCCCCCGAACTGCTCGCCCCCGCGGGCACCCTGAAAAACATGCGTTACGCCTTCGCCTACGGCGCCGATGCGGTGTACGCCGGCCAGCCGCGTTACAGTCTGCGCGTGCGCAACAATGAATTCGATCATGCCAATCTGGCGCTGGGCATCCGTGAGGCGCAGGCGCAGGGCAAGCGCTTCTACGTGGTGGTCAACATCGCCCCGCACAACGCCAAGCTGAAGACCTTTCTCAAGGATCTGGCGCCGGTGATCGAGATGGCGCCGGATGCGCTGATCATGTCCGATCCGGGGCTGATCATGCTGGTGCGCCGGCATTTTCCGCAGATGCCGATTCACTTGTCGGTTCAGGCCAACACGGTGAACTGGGCGAGCGTCGAGTTCTGGCAGGAGCAAGGCGTCAGCCGGGTCATCTTGTCGAGGGAATTGTCGCTGGAAGAAATCGGCGAAATCCGCGAACAAGTGCCCAGCACGGAGCTGGAAGTGTTCGTCCACGGCGCGCTGTGCATGGCCTATTCCGGACGCTGCCTGCTCTCCGGTTACCTGAACAAGCGTGACGCCAATCAGGGCACTTGCACCAATGCCTGTCGCTGGAAATACTCGGCGCAGCAGGCCACGGAAAATCAGCTTGGCGAGATCGTGCAGACCTTCCAGCCCGAGCCGACGCTGGGCCTCGGCGCGCCCACCGATCAGGTGTTCCTGTTGCAGGAAGGCAACCGTCCCGACGAACTGATGCCGGCCTTCGAAGACGAGCATGGCACTTACATCATGAACGCCAAGGACCTGCGCGCCGTGCAGCATGTCGAGCGCCTGACACGCATGGGCGTGCATTCACTGAAAATCGAAGGCCGGACCAAATCGCATTTCTATTGCGCCCGCACCACCCAGGTCTATCGCCGCGCCATCGACGATGCAGTCGCCGGCCGCCCATTCGATCGCAGCTTGATGAGCGACCTCGAATCACTGGCCCAGCGCGGCTACACCGAAGGCTTTCTGCGCCGGCATGTGCATGATGAATATCAGAACTATCAGCACGGCAGCTCGGTGTCAGAGCGTCAGCAGTTCGTCGGCGAACTGACCGGCGAACGGCGTGAACGCCTGGCTGAGGTCAAGGTGAAGAACCGCTTTGCCTTGGGCGATCATCTGGAACTGATGACGCCCAAGGGCAACTTCCATTTTGATCTGCACGAACTGCAGAACCTCAAGGGCGAGGCCATCGACGTGGCGCCGGGAGATGGCCACACGGTCTATCTGCCGATACCGGATGCGCTGGATCTGCGCTTCGGCTTGTTGATGCGCGATATCCACACGACCTGAGATCCGTAAGCGGACTCACGCCCTTGTGGGAGCGAGCCTGCTCGCGAAGAGGCCAGCCAATCCAACACAAACGCCCAGGACTCAGCGCCGATCATCCGACAACGGCGTCGGCTCGTCCGCCGGCGGCACGTCCTCATCAGCGGCAGGATCTTTCCAGTCTTCCGGTCGGTCGCCGTCGCTCAAGGGATCACGCCCCGGGTCCATGCCCGGCGGCGCGTCGTGATCGCTCAGGGTCGGCTCGTCGGTGCCGGGAATGCGGTGGGTCTGGTCGGTGGGCGCAATGCCGCCCGGGAACAGCGAATCGTCAGCCATGGTGCACCTCACAAATACAGCGCCGGAACGTCCGGGGTGTCTTGGTTGGAGACGGGAAAAGTGGGTAGCGTGCGACGCAGCAGACCAGCGGCATTCAACCTTGCGCGGAAAAGCGATCGCGGCTGTTGGTCAGGTGCAGCCACATCGCCGCCCGCGCCGCTTCCGGGTCCTGGCGCTTGATCGCGTTCAAAATCGCTTCATGCTCCAGATTGGCCAGTTGCCCGAGCTTGCTTAGATCTGCCGCGCCCCGCTCGGCAGCGTTGAGACGGGTGCGCGGAATCATCGCGCTGCCCAGGTGCTGCATGATCTCGCTGAAGCACACGTTACCGGTGGCCTCGGCGATCAACAGGTGAAAGCGCCGATCCGCCTCCACGCAACTGTCGTTGTTGTCCAGCAGCCGCTGATAGTCATCCAGCGCCTGGCGCATCTGCAGCAGTTGCTGCTCGCTGCGCCGTTGCGCCGCCAATGCCGCCGCCTGGGTTTCCAGGCCGAGGCGCAGTTCGAGCATGCTGCGCACGCCCAGCGCGGTGTCGACATTCAAGCGCAAGCCCTGCTCTGGCGCGCGCTCGATGACGAACGTGCCGATGCCGTGGCGAGTTTCCACCAGCCCTGACGCCTGCAATTTGGAAATCGCCTCACGCACCACCGTGCGGCTGACGCCGTGCTCCTGAACGATGGAGTTCTCCGACGGCAGCTTGTCACCCGGCGTCATCTGGCCGAGCAGAATGCTCTGGGTGAGCTTTTCCACCAGGTCATGCGCCAGGTTGTGCGCACGTTTGCGGGCGGGGGCGTCGAAGTCTTCTTGCATGGTCGAGTCCGGTGATCGGGGCTTGCCGATCGTAGCACCGCGCGTGACGTTGGCGGGACTGATTTTGGCCCTCTAACGCAGCTAGCTTGTATGACAACAACAAAAGTCATCCGAAACACACATCAAATCTTTCGTCACCCAGTCGCTCTTTGCAAAGACAAACAGCGACGCGCCCGCCACGCGAAAGCCAACAAATACGGCGCAGACGAAGCAAAAAGCATAAAAACCTGCTTCTCAAGACGAAATTAATCACCCCACCCCACTTGTAGGACAAAAATTTCAAGTTGTATGATGTCTAGCAACAACGCAGCACCCAGACCTACCCGCATAAAAATAATCAGTGGGAGAAAACCAAGTGAAAACCTCCGTCTCGGGGATGACCGAGGGTGTCGATCCGACGCTCGCCTCGGCCATCTCGAAAGTCAAACGCCACGTCCTGCCGCTCTTCGTGATCATGTTCATCGTCAATTACATTGACCGGGTGAACATCGGTTTCGTCCGCACCCACATGGAAACCGACCTGGGCATTGGCGCCGCTGCCTACGGCTTCGGCGCCGGGCTGTTCTTCATCGGTTACGCGCTGTTCGAAGTCCCTTCCAACATGCTCTTGCAGAAAGTCGGCGCGCGTATCTGGCTGACCCGCATCATGTTCACCTGGGGCCTGGTCGCCGCCGGCATGGCGTTCATCCAGAACGAAACCCACTTCTATATCCTGCGGTTCCTCCTCGGTGTGGCTGAGGCCGGTTTCTTCCCCGGGGTGATCTATTACTTCACCCGCTGGCTGCCCGGTGCCGAGCGCGGCAAGGCGATTGCGATTTTCCTCAGTGGCTCAGCCGTGGCTTCGTTGATCTCCGGGCCGCTGTCCGGCCTGCTCCTGCAAATCAACGGTCTGGGCATGCACGGCTGGCAGTGGATGTATTTCATCGAAGGGATGTTCTCGGTGTGCCTGTGCGTGTTCGTCTGGTTCTGGCTCGACGCCAAGCCCCACGATGCGAAATGGCTGACCCGCGCCGAACAGGACGCCCTGGTCACGGCCATTGACGACGAGCAAAAGGCCCGCGAAGCGGCGACACCGATTCGCCCGTCGCTGGGCAAATTGCTCAAGGACCGGCAGATCATTCTGTTCTGCCTGATCTACTTCTTCATTCAGTTGACCATCTACGCGGCAACGTTCTGGCTGCCGAGCATCATCAAGAAAATGGGTGAGTTGAGCGACGTGCAGGTCGGCCTGTTCAACTCGATTCCGTGGCTGCTGTCGATTGTCGGCATGTATGCGTTCGCCACGCTCTCGGCGAAGTGGAAACACCAGCAGGCGTGGGTCGCCACCGCGCTGCTGATCGCTGCGGCGGGGATGTTCATGTCCACCACCGGCGGGCCGATTTTCGCTTTCGTGGCGATCTGCTTCGCGGCGCTGGGGTTCAAGTCGGCATCGTCGCTGTTCTGGCCGATTCCACAGGCTTATCTGGATGCCCGCATCGCCGCAGCGGTGATCGCGCTGATCAACTCGGTGGGCAACCTGGGCGGCTTCGTGGCGCCGACCACCTTCGGCTTGCTCGAAGAACACACCGGTTCGATTCAGGGCGGCCTCTATGGTCTGGCCGCGACCTCGATCATCGCCGCGATCATCGTCTTCGCCGCACGCACCACACCGAAACCTGCTGCTGAAAACGCCGTGGCCGATGCCGCGCCGAAACACGCCTGAATTCGTCTGCAAAGGAAAACAACAATGAGCGTACACGACACCGCCAAAGCCCCGATCATCACCGACATGCAGGTCATTCCGGTGGCCGGTCACGATGGCATGCTGCTCAATCTGAGCGGCGCCCACGGGCCGTTTTTCACCCGCAACATCGTCATTCTCAAGGACAACGCCGGCCACACCGGCGTCGGTGAAGTGCCCGGTGGCGAGCGCATTCGCCAGACCCTGGAAGACGCGCGCAATCTGGTGGTCGGCAGCCCGATCGGCACCTACCAGAAAATCCTCAACCAGGTGCGCCAGACCTTCGCCGATCGCGATGCCGGCGGCCGTGGTCTGCAGACCTTCGACTTGCGCATCACCATCCACGCCGTCACTGGCCTTGAAGCCGCCCTGCTCGACCTGCTCGGTCAGCATCTGGACGTGCCAGTGGCGGCACTGCTCGGCGAAGGCCAGCAGCGTGACGAAGTGAAGATGCTTGGCTATCTGTTCTACGTCGGCGATCAGCGTGAAACCGACCTCGCCTATCGCAGCGAACCGGAGGCCGACAACGACTGGTTCCGCGTCCGTCACGAAAAAGCCATGACCGCTGAAGCCGTGGTGCGTCTGGCCGAAGCGGCACATGCCAGGTACGGTTTCAAGGACTTCAAACTCAAGGGCGGCGTGCTCAGCGGCGATGCCGAAATCGAAGCGGTCACCGCCCTCGCCGAGCGTTTCCCCGAGGCGCGCATAACGCTCGATCCGAACGGCGCCTGGTCGCTGAAAGAAGCGATTCGTCTCTGCCGCGATCAGCATCACGTACTCGCCTACGCCGAAGACCCGTGCGGTGCGGAGAACGGTTATTCCGGCCGCGAAGTGATGGCTGAATTCCGTCGTGCCACTGGCCTGAAAACCGCGACCAACATGATCGCCACCGACTGGCGCGAAATGGGCCACGCGATCCAGTTGCAATCAGTGGACATTCCGCTGGCCGACCCGCATTTCTGGACCATGCAGGGTTCGGTGCGCGTCGCGCAGATGTGCCACGAATGGGGCCTGACCTGGGGCTCGCATTCCAACAACCACTTCGACATCTCGCTGGCGATGTTCACCCACGTCGCCGCTGCCGCGCCGGGCGACATCACCGCCATCGACACCCACTGGATCTGGCAGGATGGCCAGCGCCTGACCAAGGCGCCGCTGCAGATTGTCGATGGTCTCGTGCAGGTGCCGAAAAGACCGGGACTGGGTGTGGAACTGGACATGGATCAAGTGGCCAAGGCCCACGAACTCTACAAAGGCATGGGCCTCGGCGCGCGGGATGACAGCGTGGCGATGCAGTTTTTGATTCCGGGCTGGAAGTTCGATAACAAGCGGCCGTGTCTGGTGCGTTGAACGGGAACCCTGGGTTGAGCAAGATCTTTGAGTTTGACAGATGAACCTGTGGGAGCTGGCTTGCCAGCGATTGCGGTGGGCCTGCCAGCATCAATGTTGGCCAGGCCGGCCCCTTCGCTGGCAAGCCAGCTCCCACAGGGAATAATGGGAGTCAGGCAGAAATGTGTAACAGCCAGTTTTTGAACGCCATCATCGCCGCCGACTCAGGGCGCGACTGCAATCGCGTCAGCCAATAGCTGCCGGTGGTGATCTCGATCGCAAACGGCTGGCAAATCACCTCCGCCGCAAGTTGCCGAGCGAACATCAGTGGCGGCGCCAACGCCACGCCACCACCCTGAATGGCAGCTTCCATCATCGCCAATGACGAATCGAACATGATGCTCTGCGGCGGCGCTGCATGAGTTGCCAAACCGGCAGCTTGAAACCATTGCGGCCACTCATCGGTGCGATAGGAGCGCAGCAAGGTCTGCTGCAAAAGATCCGCTGGCGCATGCAGCTGTCGAGCGATGTCCGGCACGCACAGTACCGACAGCGGCGCATCGAGCAAACGCGTCGCCTCGATGCCATGCCACGCCCCCGCACCGAAGCGAATCGCGTAATCCAGCCCTTCCGCCGCGACGTCCACGCGGTTGTTATGGGTCGACAGCCGTAAATCAATGAGCGGATGTTTCGCCCGGAAGTTCGCCAGCCTCGGCAACAGCCAACCCACGGCGAACGTGCCGACTGCGCCGACGGTCAACGTTTCGCGATACTGCCCGCCGGCGAGGCGTTCGAGGATCTGTGCGATGTGATCGAAAGAGGTGTTCAGCACCGGCAGCAGGGTTTCACCTTCACTGGTCAGCATCAGCCCGCGGGGCAGGCGTTTGAACAGGCTGACACCCAGCTGCGCCTCAAGGCTTTTGACCTGATGGCTGACCGCCGCTTGCGTCACGCACAATTCCACGGCGGCGCGAGTGAAGCTCAAATGACGCGCCGAGGCTTCAAAAGCGCGCAGCGCGTTCAGCGGCAATTGCGGTCGAATCATGCCCCACCCCAAATTTTTCTAATGGCTCGTGCGAGTTTTCATCGTTTGTCGTTGGCCGCCAAGCTGACTAGATTGGCGGCGCTGATCAGTGACCTAACGAAAATATCGTCCGCAGTGTAGCGGGATAACAACATCAACACTCATGGAGAGTGGTTCATTCATGTCATCCATCACTTCAACTAAAGCCTTGTCCTGCGCAGCGTTCAGCCTGTTTTTCGGCTCCACGGCCTGCCTCGCCGCCGTACCTGACGATGCGCAACTGCAAGCACTGGTCAGCGCAACGGTGACGCCGATCATGCAGCAGCAGAACATCGCCGGCCTGACCGTAGCGCTGACGGTCGATGGCAAGGCGCATTACTTTAACTACGGCGTCGCCGCCAAGGAAACCGGGCAACAGGTCAGCGAGAACACCCTGTTCGAAATCGGCTCGATAAGCAAAACCTTCACCGCCACCCTCGCAGGTTTCGCGCAAGCCACCGGCAAACTGGACCTGTCGACCAAGGCCAGCACACTCTGGCCTGAACTGAAGGGCAGCGCGTTTGACAACATCAGCGTGCTGCAACTGGGCACCTATAGCGCCGGTGGCTTGCCGCTGCAATTCCCGACCAACGCGGATTCGCCTGAGACCATGCTCGGCTATTTTCAGCAGTGGAAACCGACCTGGCCGGCCGGCAGCCATCGCCAGTATTCCAATCCGAGCCTGGGCCTGTTCGGCTATCTGACGGCAAAAAGCCTTGGCCAACCGTTCGATCAAGCCATGACGCAAACCCTGCTGCCGAAACTCGGTTTGCAGCACACCTGGCTCAGCGTCCCCGCCGAACAAATGAGCCTGTACGCGCAAGGCTATGACAAGGACGACAAACCTGTCCGTGTGCGCCCCGGCGCCCTCGACCTGCAAGCCTACGCGGTGAAAACCAGTGCCGTGGACCTGCTGCGTTACGTGCAAGCCAACCTCAAACCTGAAACCCTGGCGTCCCCCCTGCCCCAAACCATCGCCAACACCCACACCGGTTACTACCGCGTCGGCGACATGACCCAAGGCCTGGGCTGGGAAATGTACCCCTACCCGATCAGCCTCGAACGCCTGCTC
This sequence comes from Pseudomonas sp. 15C, assembly GCF_055484735.1. NCBI lineage: Bacteria > Pseudomonadati > Pseudomonadota > Gammaproteobacteria > Pseudomonadales > Pseudomonadaceae > Pseudomonas > Pseudomonas sp. 15C. The sequence goes on from NZ_JBUDGD010000046.1 coordinate 22,675, forward strand.
GCCGGCAACTCCACGGAAATGGCCATGCAGGCGCATAAGGTGCAATGGCTGAATCCACCGCAGCCACAACCGGAAAACCTGCTGATCAACAAGACCGGTTCTACCGCAGGTTTTGGCGCGTACGTGGCGTTTGTACCGAATAAAGGCGTCGGCATTGCGATCATGGCCAACAAGAACTTTCCGATTGCGGAGCGGGTGAAGATTGCGCACAGGATTATCAGTGCGGTAGCTGACTGAGCAGGGAAAAAATCGTGGGAGCGAGCCTCCTCGCGAATCCCGGTGTGTCAGCCACCGATGAGGTGACTGATAGACCGCAATCGCGAGCAGGCTCGCTCCCACAGGGGATAGGGTTTATTCAGTTGAGTGCGTGATCAGTCGTCCGGCATTTGCGGCGGCTTGCTCGGTTTTGCAGGCTTGCTCGGCTTGGCGCCTTTCGCGCCTTTGGCAGGCTCCGGTTCGGCAGCGGCCGGGGCGGCCTGCGCGGCCGCGGCGGCTTCTTTTTCAGCCATGGGCATGGCGTCGATGGTTTCGAAAATTTTCGCCAGGCTCAAAGCTTTGGCTTCGTCACCGGAGGCAGAGAGTTTGGTCTCGCCGTCCTTGCCCACCAGGAACACTTTCGGATACGCCCCGGCACCCAGCTTGAGCGAGCGCAGCAGCGCCATGGTGTCCTGCTGGCCCAGGTCCTTGCCGTCGAGTTGGCCGGACATATTGAGGATGGTGTAGACCTTGATGTTGCGGTCGGTGACGCCCTTTTTGTTGGCCGGGTCGTCCAGCGATTTTTTCAGGCTGACCCACACCGGGTCGACGGTGCTTTGTGCGATGACGATCAGCGGTCGGGCGCGGCCAACATCCCCGGCCAGCGGCGAATCGCTGTCGGCGGCGAACAAGGGACCGGCCATCGCCAGCAAGAATGTCAGGGTCAGTGACCTGATGAGCATGCGCATCTCCTTTTGATATCCACGCTCTACTGATTGCGCATCGCGGCGATTGTTCCGGTGCAGTCGGGCAAATATGTTTCGCCTTTACCGAAGCTTAGGACAGGCACGACATTGCGCAACCGTGGATCAAAACGCCAACTTGTACCCGATCAACACCAGCATCGTCGCCAGGCACGGGCGCAGGACTTCGTCGGAGATGCGCCCGGTCAGGTGGCTGCCGAGCCAGATGCCGGGCAGCGAGCCGACCAGCAGAAAGCCGAGGACGCCCCAGTCCATGTTGCCCATGCTCGCGTGGCCGAGGCCGGCGACGAGGGTCAGGGGGACGGCGTGGGCGATTTCGGTACCGACCAGGCGGCGGGTTGGCAGCAACGGGTAGAGGATGAACAAGGCGACCGTGCCGAGGGCGCCGGCGCCGATCGAGGTCAGCGCGACCATGGTGCCGAGGATCAGACCGGTGATCACCGTCATCACATTGAGGCGCGAGCCGCTGGGGTTGTAGTTGCCGCCAGCGCGTTTGTGAGCAAATTCGAGCAGGCGCTTTTTGAAGAAGATCGCCAGCGCAGTGGCGAACAGCACGAAGCCCAGCGCCTGCTTAATGATGGCGTTCATCGCCTCGGGCGCGGTGTGCAGGGTGCTGAGAAACCACAGGGTCATGGCCACTGCCGGCACGCTGCCGAGGGTCAGCCAGCCAGTGATGGCCCAGTCGATGTTCTTGTTTTTCCTGTGGACGAGGACGCCGCTGGATTTGGTAATGGCGGCGTACAGCAGGTCGGTGCCCACTGCGGTTGCCGGGTTGATGCCGAACCACAGCAGGATCGGCGTCATCAACGAACCACCGCCGACACCGGTCATGCCGACGATAAAACCCACCACCAGCCCGGCAATCACCAAGCCGAAATTTGCCAATTCCATTAAACCGTCCAGAAAAACGACAGGAAAAATCTGGCCCGCAGCATAGCGATTTTTCTTATAACCACATATATCGATGCGGTCTATCGTTATGCCAAATCCAAATTCATCGGGATCCCCTGTAGGCCTTCGCCTGCTCGCGATAGCGGTGGGTCAGTTGAATCAATGTTGACTGACAAAGCGCTATCGCGAGCAGGCGAAGGCCTACAGAGAATTGCGGTGATTTCGAGAATCAATGCAGCCGCCGCCCCGCCTTGAAGCTGTTGGTTCTATCGCACCACACCGTGGCCAACGCAATGAGCGACAGGATCAGCAGCGCCCACGGAAACGACATGGCCCCGGCCCGGTCCAGCAACACGCCGCCAAACAGGCCGCCGCCGGCAATCGCGACGTTCCATGAGGTAGTGAGCATCGCCTGCACCACGTCGACGTGATCGCCTGCCGAGTCCGCTGCCGAAGTCAGCAGCAACGTCGCCGAACCGCCGAACGACAGGCCCCACACCGCCATGCAGGCATACACAACCAGCGCTGACGGTGCGGCCAGCGCCAGCACCAGTGCGGTCAAGGCGAACAGCGCGAGACTGATCAGGGTCAGCTTGCGCAACCAGCGATCGACCAGCAGGCCGATGATCCAGATGCCCACCAGCGAGCACAGACCGAACACCAGCAGTACCAGATCGACCCGGTCGGCCAGACCGGCCTGGCTCAGAAACGGCGCGATGTACGTGTACAGAATGTTGTGCCCGAGCATCCACGTCAGCACCACGAACAGCACCGGTCGCACACCCGGCAAGCGCAACGATTCGAGCAAGGGCAGGCGCTCGTCGCTGGCCTGGCCCGGCCGATCCGGCACGGCGATGACGATCCACGCCGCCAACACCAGCGCCAGCGCCGACATGATCCCGAACGAGGCGCGCCAGCCGATCAGATTGCCCAGCCAGGTCCCGGCCGGCGTACCCAGCGACAGCGCCACCGGGGTGCCGAGCATGGCAATCGCCAGCGCCCGCCCCTGCTGATGCACTGGCACGATGCCACGCGCGTAACCGGCCATGATTCCCCATGACAGCCCCGCCGCCATCCCGGCGAGGAAACGCGACGCCAGCGTCAGGCCGTAATGAGTAGAAAACGTGGTCACCGTGTTGAACAGCAGGAAGCCGCCCACCGTCATCAACAACACCCGCCGCCGTGGCCAGCCGCGCGTGGCCACGGTGAGCGGAATCGCCGCGACGATCGAACCGAGCGCATACAGCGTGACCAGTTGCCCAGCGAGCACTTCGCTGACGTTGAGGCCCGCGCCGATTTGCGGCAGCAGCCCGGCCGGCAGGGTTTCAGTGAGGATGGCAATGAAACCGGTCATGGCGAATGCCAGCAACGCGGCGATGGGCAGTTTGTCGGCGCGGACGCCGGGGTCGATGCGGCTGAAATCGGCGCTTGCGGGGTCGGTCATGACGGATGCAGCTCCTTTTTGGATCAATCGAGGCAAGCGATTGTATACAAAATTTATTGCCGCGACGCCATCCCTGTGGGAGCTGGCTTGCCAGCGATGGCGGTGAATCAGGCACTGAATATATTGACTGACCCGGCCCCATCGCTGGCAAGCCAGCTCCCACAGGGTTTGATGTGTAGGCTCATCACCGCGCTCACTGCACCGGCAAGAAATTCAAAAACAGCAAACTCTGCGCGTAATTCAGGCCGATCCTGCGATAGCGCTCGTCGAGCATCTGCGTCAGCAGATCCAGACGCGCCACAATCTTGCTGAACTCGGTGGCGAAACTCAGGTTGCTGCCCTCCTCCGAGATCTCATTGGAGAACAGCAGCGGCTGGCCTTCCTTGTTCTGCCGCTGCGACAGGATCCACATGGCCTTCTCGATGTTGCGCGCGGAATTGTGAACGAAGGTCGGGTTGATCGCGTCAGTCATATAGAACTCGGTGCGATTGCCGTGCGCGGTGACGAGCATGCTGCCGATCGCGTAGATGAAGGCGCCGACGCGGTCGCCGAGAAATTCCGGGCTCATTGCGTAGCTCAGCGCGGCGAGGTCCTTGCGCCCGCCTAGCACCGGCAGCGGTTGTTGCTGTTCGACGGCCAGGCGCACTTGTCTGACCGCGGTGTTGATGTTGAGGAAACCCGATTTGCGCAGTTCTTCGGGGTTGCGCAGGTACAGCTTGCCCATCAAGCGATAGAGGCTGTTGAGGTTGTCGCGCATCGCCAGCGTGGCCATGCGGTCGACGCTGGTCTGCAGAAATTCCTGCGGCTGGCCCTCACGCATCTGGGTGATGAAGCCGTTGCCGTTCTGGTGGCTGCAACCGCTGACAAGCAGCGACGACAGGCAAGCCAACAGCAGGCACGGGCGACGGAACAGAGGGACGATCAGGGCAAAAGCGCTCGGCATGAATTCTCGAACTGGCACATTCCGGTGCGACGGGAGTCATCGCATCCTGGCCATGGATAGAGCCGCCGATTGCGAAAAAGTGCAGTGCCCGGTCTGTGAACCGACCTTCGGCAAATTACATACGATCAATTAGTCGGACTTTATATTTGAATTTGCGCTTATGTCGGCTATAAATCCTCTGTTAATTTTCCAATAGCATGACTAATTGCAGATTTCAAAAACAACAACAAAAAGGAAGGTCAACCATGCTTCAATCCCGTCACCTGCTTTCCGGCCTCGGACTGTCCCTGATGATCACTACCCTTTGCGCCAACGCGGCGGGCCTGACCGCCGAACACAAAGCCTTCGGCAAGACCAATGACGGCACCCCCGTCGAGCAATACATTCTGCGCAACAGCCACGGCATGCAGGCCACCGTCATCACGTACGGCGCGACCCTGCAATCGCTGAAAGTCGCCGACAAGCATGGCAAGTTCGACGACGTGGTGCTCGGGTTTGACGATGTCCAGGGCTACCAGAAAGGCACCGCGTATTTCGGCGCAACCATCGGCCGCTTCGGCAATCGCTTGGCCGACGGCGCCTTCGAACTGGACGGCAAGCGCTATCAAGTGCCGCAGAACGACAAGACCAATGCGCTGCACGGCGGCACGCAGGGCTTCGACAAAAAAGTCTGGAAGGCCAAGGAAACCAAGGACAAGGATTCGGTCGGCGTAACCCTCACCTATCTGTCGGCGGATGGCGAAATGGGTTTCCCCGGCAACCTCACCACCGAGGTGACCTACCGCCTGACCGATGCCAACGAGCTGCGCATCGATTACAAGGCGAGCACCGATAAACCGACGGTGTTGAACCTGACCAACCACAGCTACTTCAACCTCGCCGGCGCCGGCAATGGCGACATTCTCAAACAGGTCGCTACGATCAACGCCAGCCATTACACCCCAGTCACCGCCAAGCTGATTCCGACCGGTGAACTGGCGCCCGTTGCGGGTACGCCGATGGACTTCACCCAGCCGACACCGATCGGCACGCACATCAAGGCTGACCATCCGCAACTGAAATTCGCCGAGCCGAAACAGGGCGGCTTCGACTTCAACTGGGCGCTGGACACCAAGGGCGATATCAGCAAAGTCGCCACCGAAGTCAGCGATCCGCAATCTGGCCGGCATTTGCAGCTATTCACTACAGAGCCGGGCGTGCAGTTCTACACCAGCAACTTCCTCGACGGCACGGTCAAGGGCAAGGGCGGCAAGGTGTATCCGCACTGGGGCGCGTTCACTCTCGAGACCCAGCACTACCCGGACTCGCCGAATCAGCCGAACTTCCCGAGCACCCGCCTCGACCCGGGCCAGACTTATACCCAGAGCGTCGTGCTGAAGTTCTCCGCCAAGTAACCCCTGCCGATCATTCCCACGCTCCCGCGTGGGCATGCAGCCCGGGACGCTCTGCGTCCCTTCTCGAGCCAGAACGCAGAGCGTGGGAACGATCTGGACTATCCTGCTGCCCCATTAAAGGAATCGACACACTCACATAAGGAGGTTTGCATGCGTACCCTCGAGTTGGCCGGCGTGCAGGTGCCGGTGATTGGCCAGGGCACGTGGCGCATGGGTGAGGACCGCTCGGCGCACAAGCGTGAAGTGACGGCGCTGCGCAGCGGCATCGAGCTGGGCATGACCCTGATCGACACCGCCGAAATGTACGCCGAGGGCGGTGCGGAAACGGTGGTAGGCGAGGCCATCACCGGCCTTCGCGATCAGGTGTTTCTGGTCAGCAAGGTCTACCCGCACAACGCCAGCCGCAAAGGCATCCCGCAAGCCTGCGAGCGCAGCCTGCGCCGGCTCGACACCGATTACATTGACCTCTACCTGTTGCACTGGCGCGGCCAATATCCGCTGGAAGAAACCGTCGAAGCGTTCGAACGCCTACGCGAGGACGGCAAAATCGGCCGCTGGGGCGTGTCGAATTTCGACGTCGACGACCTCGAAGAACTCTCCAGTTCGCAATGCGCGACCAATCAGGTGCTCTACAACCTCGAAGAACGCGGGATCGAATTCGATTTGTTGCCGTGGTGCCAGCACCAGCGCATGCCGCTGATGGCCTATTGTCCGATCGGCCAGGGCGGCGCCATGCTGGCCGAGCCGGTGCTCAAAGACATTGCCGCTCGTCATGGCGTAACCCCGGCACAGGTTTCGCTGGCGTGGATTCTGCGTCAGGATGGGCTGATTGCGATTCCCAAGGCTGTGCACCCGGAGCATGTGCAACTCAATGCCCAGGCCGCGCAGCTGCAACTGGAGGCCGGGGATCTGGCGGCGCTGGACCAGGTATTTCAAGCGCCACAACGCAAGCAGCGGCTGGCCATGGTCTGAGCCGCTGCCGACTGGCGAGGGCTTCGCGATGAGAAGCACGGATCAGCACGACCCGTTCAACCTGCAACGTTTCATCCAGGCGCAGGACCCGGTGTTCGACCGCGTCCAGCGCGAACTCGAGACGGGCCGCAAGCGTAGCCACTGGATGTGGTTTGTCTTCCCGCAATTCGCCGGGCTGGGCGGCAGTGAGATGGCGCGACGCTTCGCCATTGGCTCGGCCGAAGAAGCGCAGGCTTATTTGGCGCACGCCGTGCTCGGCGAACGATTGCGCACCTGCACGCAATGGGTGCTGGCCGTGCGGGAGCGCTCGATCAATGAGATTTTCGGCCACCCGGACGATTTGAAATTCCATTCCTCAATGACGCTGTTCGCCCAGTTCGCTGGTGCGGACAGCGTGTTCGATCAGGCGCTGGAACGGTACTTCCACGGCATTCTCGATGAGTGGACGCTGCAACTGCTCGACTCAAAACAGGCCCAGTTGCCCGCCGATCAGGGTTGAGAAATCGTCATCGACGAACGGCAGAATCGCATCCGCCACCGGTTGCAGCTGGCGGGTGATGTAGTGGTCGTAATCGATGGCGGCGCGGCGCACTTCCAGCGGTTCCGGGCCGGCCAGCGTGATCACGTAACTGATCCAGCCGCCGTTCTGGTATTGCCGCGGACGCCCGTGTTCGGCGTTGTAGTCATCGGCAAGGCGCGCCGCACGCACATGGGGCGGCACGTTGCGTTCGTAATCGTCGAGGGTGCGGCGCAGGCGCTTGCGATAGACCAGACGCTCGTCGAACTCACCTGCCAGCGTCTTGCGCACGTAGTCGCGCACGTAATCGTGATATGGCTTGCGCTGAAAAATCCGCTGATACAGCTCCTGCTGAAATTGCCGGGCCAACAGCGACCAGTCGGTGCGTACGGTTTCCAGGCCCTTGTAGACCATTTCCTCGCTGCCATCGCCGCGGACGACGAGGCCGGCATAGCGTTTCTTGCTGCCCTCCTCCGCGCCGCGAATGGTCGGCATCAGAAAGCGTTTGTAATGAATCTCGAACTGCAATTCCAGCGCACTTTCCAGCCCATATTCCTCGCGCACATGCTCACGCCACCAGTCGTTGACGTGCCGGACCAGTGCATGGCCGATCTGCGCCGCCTCCTCCTGGCCGTGCGGGCGGCGCAGCCAGACGAAGGTCGAGTCGGTGTCGCCATAGATCACCGCGTGGCCCTGCGCTTCGATCAACTGGCGCGTGCGCAGCATGATTTCGTGGCCACGCAAGGTGATCGATGACGCCAGCCGCGTATCGAAAAAACGGCAACCGCTGGAGCCGAGCACGCCGTAGAAGGCGTTCATGATGATCTTCAGCGCTTGCGACAGCGGCGCGTTGTGCTCGCGCTTGGCGGTCTCGCGGCCCTCGGCCACCCGCGACACGATGGACGGCAGGCAGTGCCGCGTGCGTGAGAAGCGTGCGCCGCGAAAGCCCGGCACCGAATCGGCGTCGTCCGGGTGCTGCAGGCCCTCGATCAAGCCCACCGGGTCGATCAGAAACGTGCGAATGATCGACGGATACAGGCTTTTATAATCGAGCACCAGCACCGATTCGTAGAGCCCCGGCTGCGAGTCCATGACAAAGCCGCCGGGGCTGGCCTGCGGCGGATTGGTGCCCAGATTCGGCGCTACGAAACCCTGACGGTGCATCCGTGGCATGTACAGATGCGTGAACGCAGCCACCGAGCCACCGCTGCGATCCGCCGGCAGGCCGGTGACGCTGGCGCGTTCGAGCAAAAAGGTCAGCAGTTCGGTCTTGGCAAAGATCCGCGTGACCAGTTCGCAGTCCTTGAGGTTGTACTTGGCCAGCGCCGGTTTGTCCTCGGCGAACATGCGGTTGATTTCGTCCATGCGCTGGTACGGATTGTCGATGGCCTTGCCTTCGCCGAGCAAAGTCTGCGCGACGTTTTCCAGGCTGAACGACGGAAAGCTCCAGGTCGCCGACCGCAGCGCTTCGATGCCATCGATGATCAACCGCCCCGCCGCCGAGGCGAAATAGTGATTGCGGCTGCCGTGCTCGCGCCACTGCATCTCTTCACCGCCACGGCCGATTTTCAGCGGCACACCGAGGCGTCGCGCGTGTTGGTGGAGGATGCGCAAATCGAATTGCACGACGTTCCAGCCGATGATTGCGTCGGGGTCGTGCTGCGCGAACCACTCGTTGAGCTTTTTCAGAATCAGCGTGCGCGAATCGCAATATTCCAGATCGAAGTCGACGATGCTGGCGTCACCGTTCGGCGCGCCGAGCATGTACACCTGGCGCTGACCGCAGCCTTGCAGCGCGATCGAGTACAGCTCGCCGGTTTCTGTGGTTTCGATGTCCAGCGACACCAGCCGCAGCGTCGGGCGATAGGCGGGATCGGGTTTGAGCTGGGCATTGAGCAACACGCCGTCGGCATCGGCTGTACCGCTGAATACCACCGGCGCGGTGATGAAACGCTCCATCAGATAGCGCTCCGGCGGGCGCACATCGGCTTCAAACACATCGACGCCAGCGCGGCTCAATGCGGATTCCAGGCGCATCAACTGACCGTGCTGCTGACAATACAAACCCAGCACCGGACGATGCTCGAAATCCTGCAGGGCCAGCGGACGCAGTTCGACGTTCTTTTCGTCGTGCAACAAGCGCTCGGCCGCTTCGCGCTGCTCGGCGGGAATGAACGCCACCGACGGCTGATGCGGCAAGCGCACACGGCGCGGCCCGGCGTCGGTCGCCAGCCAGAACTCGACTTCGGTGCCGGCCGGCGTATCGCGCCAATGCCGGGTCAGGACGAAGCCCTGCGGTAAATCCACCACTGCAACCTCGGAATCTGGATAGACCGGCATTCTACCCGGCATTGCTTGAAATGACCTTGGCGATAAATCAGCGCTTGAACCGCAAAAAACCCGGTAAATGGCGGTTTTTGCACGCTATCTGCCGCTTTGCCACCTTGCCCTGCGCGGCTGCGTCTACGATGCTTGGTGAACAACGACAACACCTGAGTAACCGCCATGAAGACCGTCGCCCAACTGCTCAAGCTCAAAGATCAGAAAAACCAGGAAGTGCACCAGATCAAACCCGATCACATGGTGCTTGAAGCGCTGATGAAGATGGCCGAGAAAAACGTCGGCGCCCTGCTGGTGGTGGAAGACGACAAGGTGGTCGGCATCATCAGTGAGAGGGACTATGCGCGCAAACTGGTGCTCAAGGGCCGCTCATCGGTGGGCACACCGGTCAGCGACATCATGGTCAAGGACGTGATCACCGTGGACACCAAACAGACCGTCGACACCTGCCTGGGCATCATGTCCGACAAACGCCTGCGTCACTTGCCCGTGGTCGAGGACGGCCAGTTGATCGGCCTGCTGTCGATCGGCGACCTGGTCAAGGAAGCGATTGCCGAACAGGCCGAGCTGATCAAACAGCTGGAGCAATACATCCGCGGGGAATAAATCTCAAGGCACCGCCCCCCTGAAGGAATGAGCCTGCTCGCGATAGCGGTCTGTCAGCTAAAAACTGGGTGACTGACAGACCGCTATCGCGAGCAGGCTCACTCCTACAGGGGTTTCGTGGTGGGCTCAGGTTGGCCAGTGTCGCGCAAACACCGGCGCCAGCACCGGGTGGCGGTCGATGCGTTGCAGCCAGGCGTAGAACCCCGGTCGCGTCTGGCGTAGATGCTCGCGGCTACCCTCCCAGCGCGTCACTACCGCCGCCAGCACATCCAGCGCCCCCGGCGTCTCGTCGTCCAGGTACAGCTCGGCGGAAAACTGGTCGGCAAACAATTCCCAACTGAAGTGCAGACGCTGGCGCGCGCCGGCGATCAGGTTCTGCCGTGCGCCTTCGTCGGGCGTGATCAGCCAGCGCTCGGGGTAATCGATGATGCCGATGGCCGCGTAGCAGTTACTGACGATGTAGGCGAGGCCGCGAATCGCCTGATCACGATCCGCCGCCTCGGCGGGCAACAGACCGGATTGGGGAAACGTCAGACCCAAGTGAATCAGAATCGCCGCGCTCTCGGTCATCGCGCTGCCGTCGGGCAGTTGCAACGTCGGAATCTGTTTCAGCGGATTGAGTTTGGCCAACGCCTCGGCGGCCTCCGCGCTGGCTTCGTTATCAATGAAGCGGTAAGCAATCTGGCATAACTCCAGTGCCGCCTCGATCGCCGCGGCGCCGGAATTCTTGTGCCCATAAAGTTGGTACATAGCCAATCCCCCGAAAAAACCTTTGCCACAGCGTAGATGCCTGTGGCCCGGGTGTAGAAATAATCTGCCGGTGTAACGGTTCTGGCACGGTTTTCCCATGCACTGCCGACTTGCGAATTCACATCTCGCACAACAGCGCTGGCGGTGCCCATCCCGCACCAAGAGCAATCATCGAACGCTATCCGCGTTCTTGTAAGGTGCGATACCGAACCAAAAGTTCGCGTATCCAGGCTGGCAACAAGGAGTTCACCGCGTGAATCTTCAACCGTTCTGCCGCATCACTCGCCACTACTATTTGTGCGCTCCAGGCCTGGTTCATCCGAACAGCCGCCCTGCTTACTTTATTACCTGAGTTCAACTGCACGTCGCTGTCGGCCATCCATTGTTCGCCGACAGCGAGGTGCTATTTACTTTTTAAATATGACTTGGCTGTTCACGGCGCTAATCGGTGCAATTACAGGATTGTTGGACAATAACTTCCCGACAACTGTGATTTGCACCAAAGGCGTTCCAGCCGAATAACTTGAACACCACCAGAACATCGGTTTCCGTTAAACAAGAACAAGGAAAACAACCCGTGACCCGCTAGAACACTGACCCGCACCAAATCGGTCCCTCACGCACCAGCACGTGCACGGACAGGCAGTCGCGCAACCGCTCTGTTTCGCTATTTCGCGGGATAAAGCGTCAAGCCCGACTCGCCTCTGAAAAAGCCCCGCTCGACGGGGTAACGGCTCACTGCGCGCCATGACAAACGCTTGGTCATGACAAAACTTATATAAATGCGACATGCGTAACACCCATGAAATAACTGCGCTACGTTGCAGCAATATCTGGCACAACGGTTGCAATATGTAACAGGCATGAGACACCCAGAAGTGACTGGAGCAACAGAACAACAACCATCGAATGGCTAATGAACAATCGAAGTCGAATGGCACTGAGCCAGTAAGTTTGCACAAGCCCGGTTAATTGGATAGTTCCACTATCGGCTTCTGCACACCTTGAAAAAAGTTGCATTCACCCACTCGAACATTCACCCGATGTTCGGACGGCGGCTTATTGCCCTTCATCTACCCGAGGGAGCTTTAATGAACGATGCGGTAAAGCACAAAACCCTGCCGGGGCCGTTGCGGGAAGCGCCGGTCCCGCCGCCAACGGGCAGGCCGGCCTTCACAGCCAATACCTCACGACCCGGCGGTCTGAAAAAACAGCAGATGGTCTTGCTGGTGGCCGTGTCGGCGCTGATACACGGGGCTGCCTGGTGGTTTCTCCAGCAGTCCCGAACCGAGCCATTACCGACGCCGCCGCAGATTCCGGAAATGACCGTCGAGCTGACCAGCCCGACGCCACCGGCACCGCCGACTCCGGAACCGCCACCCCCGCCGCCTCCGCCACCACCGCCCGAGCCTGAGCAACCGGTGGAAGACGAAGACGCGGTCAAGCCACCGCCCAAACCGATGGAAAAGCCCAAGCCGATCGAAAAACCGAAACCGGTCGAGAAGCCCAAACCGGTGAAAAAAGTCGAGCCCGCGAAAGCGCCGCCGGCCTCGCCGCAGCCGGCAGCCCCCGCTGCCCCGGCGACACCGAGCGCGCCGCCGGCACCGGCCGCTGCGCCCGCGCCAGTGAAAGAGTCGGCAGCGATTTCCGGCCTCGCCAGCCTTGGCAATCCACCGCCGGAATACCCGTCGCTGGCATTGCGGCGCAATTGGGAAGGCAGCGTGGTGTTGCGCATTCAAGTGTTGGCCAACGGTCGTGCGGGTTCGGTGACGGTGACCAAATCCAGCGGCAAGCCACAACTGGATGACGCCGCAGTCGCTGCGGTGAAGAACTGGAAGTTCATTCCGGCCAAGCGCGGTGACACGCCGATCGACGGCTTCGCTACCCAGACCATCGATTTCAAATTGCCGCAGTGACGGCACAACCGACTCATAACTGATTAACGCAAGCGAGGTGTAACCATGAACGATTTGTCTTCGATGATTGTCCCCGGTGTCCTCTGGGGCCTGGTGCTGTTTTCCGTGGTCAGTTGGGCGATCCTGCTGGTCAAGTCGGCGCAGTACCTGCGCCAGAAAGCGCAGAACAAACAGTTCACCAAAGCCTTCTGGAGCGCGCCGGACCTGCTCACCGCCGCCGAACATGCCAGCCAGTACCCGGGTTCGCTGGCGCGCATCGCCAGCAGCGGTTTCGAGGCGTTGCTGGTGGAAGATTCGCCGCGCACCACGCAACAACTGGCGCACACCATCAACCGCTCGGATCGCCTGGAACGCAACCTGCGCCAACAGATCCAGAAGGAGCGCCGCTCGCTGGAAAACGGTCAGGCGATTCTCGCCAGCATCGGCAGCACCGCGCCGTTCATCGGCCTGTTCGGTACGGTGTGGGGCATCATGGAAGCGCTGAAAAGCATCGGCGAAACCGGTTCGGCCAGCCTTGAAGCGGTCGCCGGCCCCATCGGTCACGCACTGATCGCCACCGGTGTGGGTATCGCTGTCGCGGTGCCGGCAGTGCTGATCTACAACTTCTTTCTGCGGCGCCTGAAGCTCGCCTCGGCGGACATGGATGACTTCGCTCACGACTTCGACGCCCTCGCCTCGCGCAGCGCGTTTTCCATCAGCCGTCAGGCCATCGCCAGCAAAACCACCAGCGCCGTGCGGGAGGCCAGCTGATGTCTTTCTCGACTCAAGACAGCGATGAAGTGCTCAGCGAAATGAACGTCACGCCGCTGGTCGACGTGATGCTCGTGCTGCTGGTGGTGTTCATCGTCACCGCGCCGCTGATGACCAACGCAATCAAGGTCAACCTGCCGAAAACCGACGCCGTTGCCCCCGCCGAAAAGAAAGACCCGGTGGTGGTCAGCGTCGATCAGGACGGCAAGTTTTACCTGGCCAAGACCGAACTCGCCCCCGAGTCCCTGGAAGCCAGCCTCAAGGAGGTCAAGGCCAAGGACGCCGATGTCCGCGTGCAGTTGCAGGCCGACGCCGCCGTCAATTACGGCCAGGTGGCGAAAGCCATGGCGTCCATCGAACGCTCGGGCATCAGCAAGATATCGGTGATGACCACCCACTGAATGCGGTGCTGCGCGCGGCTTGAAAGACGCGCGCCGCACCGCTGAACGAATCCCGTCGTAATCGGCCGACCGAAAAAACGCCACGCGTGTTCGGAGGGGATCGGCTTGCTTGAAGAAAGTGGTTTTCCGCACGCGGTATCACCGGTAGCGGAGCAATGAGCGGCTCACAAGGCCATTTCGATAACGTCTGATAAAAGTCGGAAACAACCATGCTGATGAACACTCCACGCTTCACGCTCAAACCCTTGGTGGCCACGATCTCTCGCCATCGTTTCGTTCCGCTGTACCTGGTGGCCATGGGGGTGGGCGCCGGCACCGTGCAAGCGGCCGAGGACGACAATGCCAGCGTCCCGGCGGCGGCCGCGGTCGTCGCGCCCACCACGCAACTGCAACGGGTGGAAGTGACCGGTTCGGCGATTCGTCGGGTCGATGCAGAAACGGCGGTGCCGATCACCATTCTCAAGGCCGATGAGCTGCGCAAACAGGGCGTGACCACCACCGCCGAACTGGTCCAGCGCATCACCGGCAGCCAGTCGATCAACAACAGTGCCGGCTCCGTGGGCGCCGCCACGGGCGGTGCCTCGTTCGCCGACATGCGCGGCATCGGCGCGAACAAGACGCTGGTGCTGCTCAACGGCCGACGCCTGGCCAACAACGCCTTGTCGGGCACCAACTCGGCGGGCGGCGCGGTGGATCTGAACATGATCCCGTTTGCCGCCATCGAGCGCGTGGAAGTGCTGCGCGACGGCGCCTCGGCGCTGTACGGCACCGATGCGATCGGCGGCGTGATCAACTTCATCACCAAGAAGTCCCTCACCGACGGCGCGTTGACGCTCGGCGGCGAAACCCCGACCCACAGCGGCGGTGGGGCGACCAAAGACATGAGCGCCAGTTGGGGTTACGGCGATCTGGAAGAAGACCGCTTCAACGTGCTCGGCGTGTTCAACTACAACAAGCAGCAGAACCTCGACGCCAACGACCGCTCCTTCGCCACCGACTACGCCCCCGGCCGCGGTCTCGATCAGACCTCCGGCACTGCGTTCCCCGGCAACTACAGTCAGAACGGCAACGCCACCAACCCGTTGGCCGCCAGCAACTGCAACGGTCCCAACCTGATCGCCCGCGACGGCTTGTGCCGCTTCAGCACCCGTGAATTCATCGACCTGGTGCCGCAGACCGAGAAGACTTCGTTCTTCGGCAAGACCACCGGCAAGCTCGGCGACGATCACAACGTCAACCTCGAATATTTCTGGTCGCGCAACAACAACGCCACCGCCATCGGCCCGGCACCATTGACCGGTCTGAGCCTGGATTCGTCGTCGCCCTACTACCCCGGCAACGGCATCACCCCGGCGCCGACCGAGTTCGCTCTCGACCCGACGCAACCGGTCGACGTCAACTGGCGTGAAACCGCCGCCGGCCCGCGCGAATCGAAGGACCAAAACACCAGTCAGCGCTTTCTGCTGAGCTTCGATGGTCTGGTGGCCGGCTGGGATTACAACGTCGGCGCCTCGTACAACCAGAACAAAATCGTCTCCAGCGTCACCAGTGGTTATGTCAGCGATCAGGCGATGATCAACGGCCTCGCCAGCGGTTTGCTCAACCCGTTCGGTCCGCAGTCGGCGGCTGGTCAGCAATACATCGATAACGCGGCGTATCACGGCGCCTATTCCACGGCTGTGGGGCGCGTGGCCGGGTTCGACGGGCGCATCAGCCGCGAGATCGGCGACTGGTTCGGCGCCGGCCCGTCCGGTCTGGCCTTGGGTGGCGAGTACCGCAAAGAGAAATTCCACCAGGACTTCGAACAATTTGCCGGCGACATCCAGAGCCTCGGTATCGACCCGGCCGGCAGCGTCGAGGGTGACCGCAGCGTCAAAGCCGCCTACGCCGAAATCAACGTGCCGGTGCTCGACAGCCTCGAACTGTCCGCCGCCGTGCGTCACGACAAGTACAGCGACTTCGGCAGCACCACCAACCCGAAATACTCGTTCCGTTATCAGCCATTGAAAGAGCTGGTGGTGCGTGGCGCCTACAGTGAAGGCTTCCGTGCGCCGTCGCTTTACGAGTTGTATTCGCCGCGCAGCATCACCTACACCCAGGGCTACTACAACGACCCGGTGCTGTGTACCGGCGGCGTGGTGCAACCGGGCGGCAACGGTGGCCGCGATTGCGGTCAGCAGTTCCTCAACCAGATTGGCGGCAACGAAGACCTGGCCCCGGAAAAGGCGCGCAACGTGACGCTGGGCTTCGTCTATCAGCCGATCAGCAACCTGTCGGTGGGCCTGGATTTCTGGTGGATTCACATTTCCAACCAGATCCAGCCGTTCCCGGAATCCACCGTATTCGATCAGGCCGGTTCCTATCAGGATCGCTTCGTGCGTAACGCCGACGGCACACTCGATTACATCGTTACCGGCAACGCCAACCTCGGCATCGTCGAAACCAACGGCGTCGATGTGTCGCTCGACTATCGCTTTCCCAATACGCCGTACGGTCAGTTTGGCCTGGGCCTGCAAGGCACTTATGTCGACGAGTACGACTTCCAGAGCACCATCAAAGGCCCGTTCACTGACAAGGTTGGCGACTTTCAGGGTGACGGCGTAATCGCGCGCTGGAAGCACAACCTCACCGGCAGCTGGAGCCTGGGCGCGGCGCGGGCAGCGCTGACCAACCGCTTCACCACCGGTTACAACGACTACGACCGCGACACCCATTCGCGCGTGGCTTCGTATTCGGTGTGGGACCTGTCGGCCGGCTACACCTTCAACAAAGTGCTGGATGTCGATGCCGGGATGAAGAACGTCTTCGACCGCAACCCGCCGTTCTCCAACCAGGCCTACAACTTCCAGAGCGGCTATGACCCGCGCTACACCGACCCGCTGGGACGCACCTTGTTTGCGCGCATGACTTACCACTTCTAAAGAACGAGCACCGCAAAACCCTGTGGGAGCTGGCTTGCCAGCGATGGCGGTTTGTCAGTGAATTGAATGTTGACTGACTCACCGCTATCGCTGGCAAGCCAGCTCCCACAAGGGTTCCGTGACCATTCAGGGATTTTGGGGAGTGACTTCATGAGATTCATGCGCAACATCGCCGCCCTGCTGTTCGGCAGTGCGTTGCTGTGCTCCGGCACCTCGGCGCTGGCCGCCGGCAGCCATGCGCTGACGGTGTACGGCGAGGCGCCGAAGTATCCGGCGAATTTCCAGCATTTCGATTTCGTCGATCCCAAGGCGCCCAAGGGCGGTTCGCTCAGCCGCGCGTCGATGGAGATCGGCCAGTACAACTACATCACCCCGTATGCCGATCAGGGCATTTCCGTGGTGCAGGTCAACGACTGGGTGTATGCGCCGCTGGCGTTCCGCTCGCTCGATGAGCCCTACACCGTTTACGGCCTGGTCGCCGAGCAGATCGAGCGCGATCCCGACGGGCTCTGGGTGCGTTTCACCCTCAACCCGAAGGCGCGTTTTGCCGACGGCACGCCGATCACCGCCGAAGATGTGCGCTACACCTTCAACCTGCTGATGACCAAGGGCAGCCTCAGTTATCGCCAGCAGTACGCCGATGTGCAGGAGGTGCTGATCGAAGGCCCGCAGCAAGTGCGGTTCACCTTCAAGAACAACCTCAACCGCACGCTGGCGCTGGATCTGGCGACGATGCGCGTGGTGCCCGAACATTGGTGGAAAACCCGTGACTTCGCCAATGGCGGCGGTTTCGAGCCGCCGCTGGGCAGCGGCCCGTACCGGGTGAGCAAGGTCGACGCCGGGCGCAGTATCAGTTTCCAGCGCGACCCGGACTGGTGGGGCAAGGACCTGCCGGTCAGTCGCGGGATGTACAACTTCGACACGCTGACGGTGAATTTCTACGGTGACACCGACGTCGCTCGGCAGTTGTTGCAGGCCGGGGCGTTCGACTACAACCGCGAGTTTTCCTCATCGGGTTACGTCGTCGGCTACGACAGCCCGGCCCTGCGCGACGGGCGTCTGCAGCAAGCAATCCTCGCCCCGGAAAAACCTACCGCCGCGCAAGGCTTCGTGTTCAACCTGCAAAACCCGATCTTCAAGGATCGCCGCGTGCGTCAGGCGATCAGCCTGCTGTGGGATTTCGAATGGACCAACAAGCAGATGATGCGGGGCTTCTACGTGCGTCAGAACAGCTTCTGGCCGAAGAGTGAAATGGCCGCCACCGCCCTGCCCGACGCCGAGGAATTGCAGATCCTCGAACCGCTGCGCGGCAAGGTCCCCGATGAGGTTTTCACTACGGTGTATGAGGCGCCGAAAACCGACGGCAGCGGCTACATCCGCGACAAGCAATTGCAAGCGCTGAAGCTGCTCGCCGAAGCCGGCTGGACGCCGCAACACAATCGCCTGGTCAACGCTGCCGGTGAGCCGCTGGAATTTACCTTTCTTGACGGTCAGGGCGGCTTCGATCGCATGCTGCTGCCGTTCAAACGCACCCTCGCGCAGATCGGCATCACCCTCAATCTGCGGCGCATCGATTCGGCGCAATACGTCAACCGTCTCAACGCCCGCGACTACGACATGATCGTCACCAGTTTCCCGCGCAGTGGCGATCCGATCGTCTCCCCCGGCCGCGAGTTGTACAGCCTGTACGCCTCGCAAAGTGCCACGCAGGTCGGCAGTTCGAACTCGATGGTGCTGGCCGATCCGGCGGTCGATCAGTTGATCGACGGGCTGGTCCAGGCCAACAGCCGCCAAGCCATGGTGCATTACGCCCGCGCCCTCGACCGGGTGCTGCAATGGGGTTACTACATGATTCCCAACTACTACTCCAAAGGCACGCCGACGGTGTATCAGAACCGCTTTGGCATGCCGGCCGTGCAACCGGCGTACGACGAAGGCCTCAACACCTGGTGGGAAGTCTCGGCCAAGCCGCTGACCACCCAGCAGATGCGCGCTCAGCTCGCGGGAGGCCAGTGACATGTTGCGTTATCTGAGTCGTCGCTTGCTGCTGATCATCCCCACACTGCTGTGCATTCTGGTGGTGAATTTTTTGATCGTACAGGCCGCGCCGGGTGGACCGGTGGAACAAGCCATTGCCCGTCTGCAAGGTTTTGGCGGCCACAGCATGGGTGGCGCTGGTGAGGTCGCGGCGGTGGGTGGCGCGGGCCGCAGCAGCCGCGGCCTGGACCCGGCGCTGATCGAAGAAATCAAACACCATTACGGCTTCGACAAACCGCTGCACGAACGCCTGTGGCTGATGCTGACAAACTACGCGCAGCTGGACCTGGGCAGCAGTTTTTTTCGCGGCGCCAAGGTCACTGACCTGATCGTGCAGAAGCTGCCGGTGTCACTGTCGCTGGGCTTGTGGGCGACGCTGATCACTTACCTCATTTCAATCCCGTTGGGCATTCGCAAGGCAATCAGAAACGGCAGCGCGTTTGATGTCTGGAGCAGCACGGCAATCATCATCGGCTATGCGATGCCAGCGTTTCTGTTTGCCATCCTGCTGATCGTGGTGTTCGCCGGTGGCAGCTACGTCAACTGGTTTCCAGTGCAGGGGCTGGTCTCGGACGACTTCGACCAACTGAGCACGCTGGGCAAGCTCGGCGATTACCTCTGGCATCTGGTGCTGCCGGTCACCGCGCTGGTGATAGGCGGCTTCGCCACCCTGACGATTCTGACCAAGAACAGCTTTCTCAACGAGATCAGCCGCCAGTACGTGATCACCGCGCGGGCCAAAGGCCTGACCGAGCGCCGCGTGCTCTACGGCCATGTGTTTCGCAACGCCATGCTTTTGGTGGCGGCCGGGGTGCCGTCGGCGCTGATCGAGGTGTTCTTCGCCGGCTCGCTGCTGATCGAAACCATCTTCAACCTCGACGGCCTCGGGCGCATGAGCTACGAAGCGGCGGTGTCGCGCGACTATCCGGTGGTGTTCGGCGCGCTGTTTCTGTTCACCCTGTTCGGCCTGTTGATCAAGCTGATCGGCGACCTCTGTTACACCCTGCTCGATCCGCGCATCGACTTCTCGGCGAGGACTGCCTGATGTTCACACTGTCTCCTCTGGGCCGGCGCCGTGTCGCGCAATTCAAGGCCAACCGCCGTGGACGCTGGTCGCTGTGGCTGTTTATCGGCTTGTGCCTGATTTGCCTGGGTGGCGAGTTGATCGCCAATGACAAGCCGCTGGTGATCCGTTATCACGACGCTTTTTACTTGCCGATCCTCAGCGATTACCTCGAAACCGATTTCGGTGGCGAGCTGCCGTTTCAGCCGGATTACGCCAGCAATTACGTACACAAATTGATTGAGGATCAGGGCGGCTGGATGCTGTTTCCGCCGATCCCGTTCAGCTACGACACGGTCAATTACGACCTTGCGGAACCGGCACCCAGTCCGCCCTCGGCGAGCAATTGGCTGGGCACCGATGATCAGGCCCGCGATGTGTTGGCGCGGGTGATTTTCGGTACGCGGATTTCGATTCTGTTTGCGTTGATCCTCACCGCCATCAGCGCGCTGATCGGCATCGTTGCCGGCGCGCTGCAAGGCTATTACGGCGGTTGGGTCGACCTGCTCGGGCAACGTGTGCTGGAGATCTGGTCGGGGCTGCCGGTGCTGTACCTGCTGATCATTCTGTCCGGTTTCGTCTCGCCGAGTTTCTGGTGGTTGCTGGGGATCATGGCGCTGTTTTCCTGGCTGGCGCTGGTCGATGTGGTGCGCGCCGAGTTCCTCCGTGGGCGCAATCTGGAATACGTCAAAGCCGCGCGGGCACTGGGCCTGACCGATAACGAACTGATGCGTCGGCACATCCTGCCCAACGCGATGACCTCCACCCTCACCTACCTGCCGTTCATTCTCACCGGTGCCATCGCCACCCTGACCGCGCTGGATTTTCTCGGTTTCGGCATGCCGGCCGGCACCGCCTCGCTGGGCGAGCTGATCGGTCAGGCCAAGCGCAATCTGCAGGCACCGTGGCTGGGGCTGACGGCGTTTTTCGCCTTGGCGTTGATTTTGTCCTTGTTGGTTTTTATTGGTGAGGCCTGCCGTGACGCGTTCGATCCCCGGAGCTGACATGACTGACAACCTGATTGAAATTCGCGACCTGCGCGTGGCGTTCGCCGGGCAGCCCGTGGTGCACGGGGTCAACCTCGATATTCGCCGTGGCGAGTGCCTGGCATTGGTCGGTGAATCCGGCTCGGGCAAATCGGTGACGGCGCATTCGATCCTGCGCTTGCTGCCGGGCAAGAACCTCAGCAGCAGTGGCTCGATCCGCTACAACGGCGTGGATTTGCTGCACGCCAGCGAGCAGCAGATGCGTGGTTTGCGCGGCAATCGCATCGCGATGATCTTTCAAGAGCCAATGACCTCGCTCAACCCGCTGCACACGGTGCAACGGCAAATCAGCGAAGTGCTGGAAACCCACAAAGGCCTCAAGGGCCGCGCGGCTCGCGCACGCACGCTGGAGCTGTTGGAACTGGTCGGCATTCGCCAGCCGTTGCAGCGTTTGAAGGCCTATCCGCATCAGCTCTCCGGCGGTCAGCGGCAACGGGTGATGATCGCCATGGCGCTGGCCAACGAGCCGGAGTTGTTGATCGCCGATGAGCCGACCACGGCGCTGGATGTCACGGTGCAGCAGAAGATCCTCGAACTGCTGATCGAGTTGCAGCAACGCCTCGGCATGTCGTTGCTGCTGATCAGCCACGACCTCAATCTGGTGCGGCGCATCGCGCAGCGCGTGTGCGTGATGCGTCACGGCGAGATCGTTGAACAGGCCGACTGCGCAACGTTGTTCAACGCGCCGCAGCATCCATACAGCCGCCTGCTGATCGAGGCCGAGCCGAGCGGCGCGCCGGTGCCGAGTCAGTACGAGCACAACCTGCTTGAGGTTGATGATCTGAAGGTCTGGTTTCCTCTGCCCAAGGCATTGTTCAGCCGCCAGCAGGACTACATCAAAGCGGTGGACGGGGTCAGTTTCACCCTGCACCGCGGCAAGACTCTGGGAATTGTCGGCGAGTCGGGTTCGGGCAAGTCGACCTTGGGTCAGGCGATCCTGCGTCTGGTCGAATCCGAGGGCAACATCCGTTTCGGCAACAAGCAATTGAGCCTGCTCAACCAGCGCTTGATGCGGCCGTTGCGGCGGCAGATTCAGGTGGTGTTTCAGGACCCGTTCGGCAGCCTCAGCCCGCGCATGTCGGTGCAGCAGATCATTGCCGAGGGCTTGCTGACCCATGGCATCGGTACAGAAGCCGAACGTGAAGCCGCGGTGATCCGCGTGCTTGAAGAGGTCGGCCTCGACCCGCAAAGCCGTCATCGCTATCCCCATGAGTTTTCCGGCGGCCAGCGCCAACGCATTTCCATCGCCCGCGCACTGGTGCTGGAACCGGCGCTGATCCTGCTCGACGAACCGACCTCGGCGCTGGACCGCACCGTGCAAAAGCAGGTGGTGGAATTGTTGCGGCAATTGCAGATCAAGCACGGGCTGACGTATCTGTTCATCAGCCATGATCTGGCAGTGGTGCATGCGCTGGCGCATGACTTGATGGTGATCAAGGATGGCAAGGTCGTTGAACAAGGATCGTCGCAGGAGATTTTCGCGGCGCCACAACATCCCTACACCCAGGAACTCCTCAACGCCTCGGGCTTGAAGCCCGCTGAAGACTCCTGTGGGAGCTGGCTTGCCAGCGATGGCGTCGTGTCAGGTGACATTACCGCCTCTGACCCACCGCTATCGCTGGCAAGCCAGCTCCCACAAGTTACAAGGTGAGCAAATAAATTTTCAGGCACTGCATCCAATCGCCGCCGCCACGGGTAGTCCCTGTAACAGCCCACTCTTGTGCTGTCAGCGCTCTACCCTTTTCGGAGAATCATCGGATGAACATCACCCAGCTGATTGGCTTCACCGGTTTGCTCGCCGTCTCCTCGACGACCTTTGCCCAGAGCAGTTATCCCGACACCATCAAAGTGCCGGACGGCCACAAGATCGCCCTGGAAACCACCGGCGTCGGCGAGATCACTTATGAATGCCGCGACAAGCCGAACAGGGCCGGTCAGACCGAGTGGATCTTCGTCGGCCCGAAAGCCGTGCTCAATGACCGCAGCGGCCAGCAAGTTGGCACCTACTTCGGCCCGCCGGCGACCTGGCAGGCCAAGGACGGTTCGAAAGTCACCGGCACGCAATTAGCGGTGGCGCCTTCGAGTCCGGGCAACCTGCCTTATCAACTGGTCAAGGCCAACCCGGCTGAAGGCAAAGGCGCGATGAGCGGCGTGAGCTACATCCAGCGCGTCGCACTCAAGGGCGGCGTGGCCCCGGCCAGCGCCTGCACGACGGCGAACAAGGGCAAGCAGGAAGTGGTGAAATATCAGGCGGATTACATCTTCTGGGCGGCGAGCTGATTTTCTTCCTGCGCCGCATACCCTGTGGGAGCGGGCTTGCCCGCGATTCCGGTGGGTCAGTGAAATCCTTTCTGCTGACACGACGCCATCGCGGGCAAGCCCGCTCCCACAGGGCTTTGTGGTGTTTGCTCGAATGTCAGCTAGATTGCACACCATGCCTTTAGCCGAATCCGATTTCGATTACCAAGACCGTCTCGCTGCCTGTGCCCGCGGCGAGCGTGCGGCTCTGCGCGATTTGTATGTGCAGGAAGGCCCGCGCCTGCTCGGCGTGGCCAAGCGGCTGGTGCGCGACACCGCACTGGCGGAGGACATCGTTCATGAAGCATTCATCAAGATCTGGAACGGCGCGGCGGGGTTTGACCCGGCGCGCGGTTCGGCGCGTGGCTGGATGTTCAGCGTGACCCGCCATCTGGCGCTGAACCTGTTGCGCGATCACGGTCGCGAAACATCGTTCAGTGCCGAGCACGAAGTGGCGGCCGAGGATGACGGCTTCGATGCCGCCGCACATTCGGCGCGCATCCACCGTTGCCTGGAACAGCTGGAGCCGCAGCGGCGCACCTGCATTGTGCATGCGTATGTCGACGGCTACAGCCACGCGCAGATTTCGGCGCGCCTCGGCACGCCGCTGGGCACCGTCAAAGCGTGGCTCAAGCGCAGCCTCAATGCGTTGCGGGAGTGCATGGGATGACCGGCGAATCGGCGCAGGAACGTGATGAACTGGCCAGCGAATACGTGCTCGGCACGCTGTCGTTCGAACAGCGAATCGAGGTGCAGCGACGCTTGCCCAACGACCCCGAGCTGCGTGCGGCGGTGGATGCCTGGGAGCGGCGCCTGCTGGAGCTGACCGATCTGGCCGAACCGCAGCAACCGTCGGCCCTGCTGTGGCCGCGCATCGAACGCAGCCTCAATCGCCTCGCGGAAAAAGCGCCTGCAACGTTGTGGTGGAATCGGCTGCCGCTGTGGCGCGGCTTGAGTGCGGCCGGGCTGGCGGCAACCCTGGTTTTGGGTTCGATTCTGCTGACCCAGACCCCGCCGAAACCGAGCTATCTGGTGGTGCTGGTGGCGCCGCAGGACAAGGCTCCGGGCTGGGTGATCCAGGCCAGCAACTCGCGCGAGATTCAGTTGATTCCGCTCGGCGTGGTCGAAGTACCGGCAGACAAGGCCCTGGAATTCTGGACCAAAGCGGACGGCTGGCAAGGGCCGGTGTCGCTGGGGCTGGTCAAACCGGGTGAGGCCTTGTCGGTGCCGCTGGATAAACTGCCGCCGCTGCAACCGAACCAGTTGTTCGAGCTGACGCTGGAGGGCGCCAATGGCTCGCCGATCGGCAAACCGACCGGGCCGATCCAGGCGATCGGCCGCGCGGTGAAGGTGCTTTAAGGCTCTATCCTGCGGGTTGCCGCTACCATCATCGGCGTCGATGTTCACCATCACGGCAATGAAGTTCTCAGAAAAAATTCCGGGCGTAACATCAGCTCCATACCAACCAACAACACCCCGGAGCACACCATCATGAAACGCCAGACTCTTCTCAGCATCGCTTTCTCGGTTTTCGCAGTTAACGCTTTCGCCGCTACCCCGGCCCACACAATGATCGCCGCTGACGGCTCGGACAAATTGATCGAAAGCCGTCTGGCTGAAGGTGGCTCGGATCGTCTGATCGAACGCCGCGTCGCTGAAGGCGGTTCGGATCGCCTGATCGAACGCCGCGTTGCTGAAGGTGGTTCGGATCGTCTGATCGAACGTCGCGTTGCTGAAGGTGGCTCGGATCGTCTGATCGAACGTCGCGTTGCTGAAGGTGGCTCGGATCGTCTGATCGAACGT
>NZ_JBUDGD010000047.1:0-44109 GCF_055484735.1 Pseudomonas sp. 15C
CAAATCCTCTGATCGGTTCGAACCCTCGGCGTTTTCCACCGTCACAGGCCATATGGGCCCAGAACAAGGAAAACAGCCCAAACGCCACGCCGCCCATGCGTTCGCCAGCCAACTGGAAGGCGACCGCGATGCAGGACTGGCGCCGGTGTTGGCGCCGTATGTCCTTGAACGTTTGTTGCAGCCTTTCGAAGTGGTGTTCCTTTGAGTGTCGAGGATCGCTATTTCGATGGTCTGTTTTCCGGTAACGACGACCCTTGGGCATTCCGCCAACGCTGGTACGAACAGCGCAAACGCGCGATCACCCTCGCCGCCCTGCCGCGTCCGCATTATCGGGCGATCTTCGAACCGGGTTGCGCCAACGGCGAACTGAGCGCCGAGCTGGCCAGCCGTTGCAGCCGTCTGGTGTGCTGCGACACTGCCGCCGCCGCGGTGAAACTGGCGCAGACCCGCTTGAGCCTGTTCGACCACGTCGAAGTGCGGCAGAACCGCCTCCCCGGGCACTGGCCGGAGGAAAAATTCGACCTGATTGTATTTAGCGAAATCGGCTACTACCTCGACCGCGAGGATCTGACAGAGGTGATCCGCCACATCGGCCATTCCCTGACCGCCGACGGCCAATTACTGGCCTGCCACTGGCGTCCGCCGATCGAGGGCTGCCCGCTGAATGCACGGCAGGTCCACGATCAGATTCATGAACAACTGGCATTGCCGCGTCTGGTGCTGCATCAGGAAGCGGATTTCATTCTTGAGGTGTGGAGTCGCGAGCCACGTTCGGTGGCGGCGCTGGAGGGTTTGCGTTGATTGGTATCGTGATTCCGGCACACAACGAAGAGGCGCTGCTCGATGAGTGCCTGCGCGCCGCATTGCGCGCCAGTCAACATGCGCAACTGTCCGGCGAGGAAGTGCAAGTGCTGGTGGTGCTCGACAGCTGCACTGATCGCTCGGCGCAGATTGTCAGTCAATACCCGGTGATGTGCTTGCCGATAGATGCCAGCAACGTTGGCGAAGCGCGCGCCGTCGGCGCCTGGTGGTTGCTGGAGCGTGGCGCACGCTGGATCGCCTGCACCGACGCCGACAGCCGCGTCGCCGACGATTGGCTGGTCGCTCAGCTCGGCCTGCAGGCTGACGCGGTGTGCGGCACGGTGACCATTGAGCACTGGCCCGATTCGGTGGATGAAGCGGCGCAGATCCGCTATCACCGCCACTATCAGGCACGTGAGGGCCACCGGCATATCCATGGCGCCAACCTGGGTGTCAGCGCGGCGGCTTATATCTCTGCCGGCGGCTTCAAACCCTTGGCTTGCGACGAAGACGTGCAACTGGTGCGCGCCCTGGAACGCTCGGGTGCGCACATCGCCTGGAGCCATCGCCCACGGGTACACACCAGCGCCCGCCTCGACAGCCGCGCCCGCGGCGGATTCGGCGACTATTTGCGCAATCTGACACAGTCTGGCGAAAAAAATACGGATCAGATTGATCTGTGACGCGACGAATCCCGTGTCTTGAGCAATACTCTGCATCGCGGTAACCCAAGGGTCGGAGCACCGCACAGTTGCAACCCATTTTGCCATCAGCGTTCACGGTCAGCGTTTGTGACCGATGACGCTGGGCATGCCACACAAGGACGTCGCACCGATGAAACCGTTCATCCTCAATGAAAGCAATCTGCCGGCGCAAATCTGGAATTCGGCCGTGCAGCTCGACAGCATTCCCGTCATCAATACCCTCGCTCTGGTCCCGCCCGGCGCTCGCGCCGTGTTGATCGCCCCGCATCCCGGTGATGAGGTGGTGACGTGCGGCGGTCTTCTGCAACTGCTCGCCAACCTCGGCCATCCGCTGCAATTGCTCTCGATCACCGATGGCAGCGCCAGCCACCCCGGCTCGCGGCAATGGTCGGAAAAACGCCTGAGCGTGTTTCGCCCGCAGGAAAGCGTCGAAGCCCTGCGCCGCCTCGGCCTGCCGATGCACAGCCTGAAATGGGTGCGCGGCGGTTTCACCGACAATGCGCTGCGAGTGCAGGAAGCGCAGGTCTGCGAGTTCATCAATCGGTACCTGCGCCCCGGCGATGTGGTGTTCAGTACCTGGCGCAACGATGGCAACGATGACCATGAAGCGGTCGGCCGTGCCAGCGCCAAAGCCGCAGAACAGGTCGGCGCCCGCTACCACGATGTGCCGGTCTGGGCCTGGCACTGGCCGGAGCGCGAACAGCAACAGATCCCTTGGGAGCGCGCACGCAAAGTGCGCCTCGACACCTGGACCGTCGCGCGCAAAAGCCACGCCACCCACGCCTACGCCAGCCAGCTCAACGGCGAACCGGCCATTGGCATCGCGCCGCTGTTGCCACCGGTGATCCTGGAGCGGATGCGCTTGCCCTATGAAATTGTCTTCGTCTGACCGCCACAATCCCCTGTAGGAGTGAGCCTGCTCGCGATAGCGGTCTATCAATTGACGCATCTATTGCCTGACCCACCGCTATCGCAAGCAGGCTCACTCCTACAGAGGGGTTGTGGTCAGATCAGACGGAACTGCCACCCCTCCCCATCAGTCGCATGAACAAGCGTGCGTAATTTCGAGGAGTGAACGTGTCCAGCGAACCCGAGCGTCAGCGTGTCGACGCACCCGTCATTCATCGCCTGCGCGTGTTGACGGTCAATACCCACAAGGGCTTCACCGCACTGAATCGCCGCTTCATCCTGCCCGAGCTGCGCGAAGCGGTGCGCAGTACGGCGGCCGACCTGGTGTTCCTGCAGGAAGTGGTCGGTGAACATGAACGGCATTCGAGCCGCTACAACGAATGGCCACAAACCTCGCAGTACGAATTTCTCGCCGATAGCATGTGGAGCGATTTTGCCTACGGACGCAACGCCGTGTACCCCGACGGCCATCACGGCAATGCCCTGCTGTCGAAATACCCGATCCGCGAATACCGCAACCTCGATGTGTCGATCACCGGCCCCGAACGGCGTGGCTTGCTGCATTGCATACTCGATGTGCCGGGGCACGCCGAAGTGCATGCCATCTGCGTGCATTTGAGTCTGCTCGAAAGCCACCGGCAATTGCAGTTGAAGCTGCTTTGCCAGCTACTGGAATCGCTGCCTGACGATGCCCCGGTCATCATCGCCGGCGACTTCAACGACTGGCAGTTGCAAGGCAACGTCGCCCTTGCCCGGCGGGACTATCTGCACGAGGCATTCGAGCGTCATCATGGCCGCCCGGCCAAGACCTATCCGGCACGATTCCCATTGCTGCGACTGGACCGGATCTACCTGCGCAATGCCAGCAGCCATGACCCGCAAATCCTCGGCAACAAACCGTGGACGCATCTTTCCGATCATTTGCCGCTGGCAGTGGAAGTGCATCTGTAGACGCAATTTTGACAGTGCCTTGCTTGGCGCCGAGGTCGGTGGCGCCACTGTTGGCGCATGGGCGACTACCTTCCGTCGGGGGACTGAGCAGCTCTGCCTAGCTGTTGCGCAGGCGATTCCTCGCACAAACAACCACTTAGTAATACGCATAAAAACAAAGATTTGGCGGAGCCGTTTTGCCATTACCGCCCATCGTCCAATTTCTTGACGCAGCGCCATCACTCTTCTTATCTCTACCTTACTACCCCGGAAAATCAACCGGGACGAACCTCCGGCCACTCGCAAAAGCGAGCGGTCACGGCTCGCCCCGCTCCATTCGGTCGCCCCTCGTTCGGGGTAGGAGAGGCGCCACATCGAGATGCCGCATGCGCCTGCAAGGTAGACCGCCATGAAAACTTCACTCACCCCACAAGAGATCAGATTCACTTTCTGCACCGTGTCGAGCTCGATCCTGTTGTGCTCGTCCATGGAGGCCAAGGCCGAGCCAGCGGTGGATGCCACCCGCATCTGGTATCGCGCGGATGTGCCGGTGATGACCCTCCCCGTCACAGTGATTACCCCTGACCCGCAGCAACTCGGCCCACGGCGTGATCCAATCGGCTCACGGCTGATCAGTGAAGATCTCGCACCGTCAACCTGGGATGAGTTGTACGGGCGCAGTGCGCGGCAAGCGCAAACCGATGTGTTGTCGTCCAGCTACGCAATGCCCGGCAGCGGCGAGAGCAAAGGGCCGGCGCTGCTGACCCTGCAAAGCCACAACGGCTATACGCAAACCATCGGTGTCATCGGTGGCGATAATCAGATCCGCGCCAGTCGCAACGGCCCGCTGACCAGCCGCGCCCTCGCCGACCCTGGCACTGACACCCTGAATCTGCAAGGCCAAAGCCTGGGTGCCTATTACAGCCTGACCGGCGCTCAGGGCTGGCACGTCGACCTGTCCGCCAGCGCCGGACGTGTCAGTGGTTTCAGTCGCAGCCCGCAAGGCGCACGCCAGGCCAGTGAAGGCAGCGCGATGACCTTCTCGGTCGAAGGTGGTTTTCCCATCGGGCTGAGCGAAAACTGGGTGGTGGAGCCGCAGGCGCAATTGATCAATCAACGCATCAGCCTCGACACGCCTTATGCAGGTTCCGGCAACACCTCGTCCAGTGACCTGACGGCGTGGAGCGGTCGCGTCGGCGCGCGATTGAAGGGCAGTTACGATTTGAACGGTTTGCCGGTGGAACCCTACGTGCGCACCAACCTCTGGCACACCGTCTACACCGGCAGCACGGTAACGCTGGATCAGGTCGACAAGATCAGCAGCAGCCGCAAGTCATCGACCGTGGATTTAGGCCTCGGACTGGTGGCACGCATGAGTCCCACGGTGAGCCTGTATGTCAGCGCGGATTACAGCAGCGACGTCGATGACAATGATTTGAATGGGTTGATCGGCAGCCTGGGTGTGCGGATGCGTTGGTGATTTCAGCTTCCCCGTAGCCCCTGTGGGAGCTGGCTTGCCAGCGATGGCGGCGTGTCAGTCACTGTTAATGCTGAAGTGCCGGACTCATCGCGGGCAAGCCCGCTCCCACAGGGTCTGGGTGTTTTACTGACCCTCCGGCTTGAGAATCAACACGGCCAGCGGCGGCAGGTTCAACTCCAGCGACAGCGCCTGACCATGGCTTGGCACCTCTTCGGTCTGCGCCCCGCCGCCGTTGCCATAGTTAGAACCGGCATAGGTCTCGGCGTCGCTGTTGAGCAGTTCTTTCCAGCGGCCGGCAAACGGCACACCGACACGATAGGACTGGCGCGGCACCGGCGTGAAGTTGGCCACCACCAGCACCGGCTCGCCCTCCTTGCTCCAGCGCAACCAGGCGTAAACGCTGTTGATCGCATCGTCGCCGATCAACCACTGGAAGCCCTGCGGTGCGTCGTCCTGATCATGTAGCGCCGGTTCTTCGCGATACAACCGATTGAGGTCGCCGACCAACTTCTGCACGCCTTTGTGCTCGGAATATTGCAGCAGGTACCAGTCGAGTTGCTGATCGTGGTTCCACTCGCGCCACTGGCCGAACTCGCAGCCCATGAACAGCAACTTCTTGCCCGGGTGGGTCCACATGAAGCTCAGATAGGCGCGCAGGTTGGCGAATTTTTGCCAGCGGTCGCCGGGCATCTTGTCGATCAGCGAATGCTTGCCGTGCACCACTTCGTCGTGCGAAATCGGCAGGATGAAACGCTCGGACCAGGCGTAGACCAGACCGAAGCTCAGCTCGTTGTGATGGTGCGCGCGGTACACCGGATCCTGCTGGATGTAATGCAGCGAATCGTGCATCCAGCCCATGTTCCATTTGTAGGAAAAGCCGAGGCCGCCCTGCTGGGTGCTCTGGCTGACACCGGGCCATGCAGTGGACTCTTCGGCAATCACCAGCGCGCCCGGCGCTTCGAGTTCGACCACATCGTTCAGGTGGCGCAGGAAGTCGATCGCCTCAAGGTTCTCGCGTCCGCCGTGGCGGTTCGGCACCCATTCGCCAGCCTTGCGTGAATAGTCGCGATAGAGCATCGAAGCCACCGCGTCGACGCGCAAACCGTCGATATGGAAGTGCTTGAGCCAGTGCAACGCCGAAGCGAGCATGTAGCCGTGCACTTCGGTGCGGCCAAGGTTGTAGATCAGTGTGTCCCAGTCCTGATGGAAGCCTTCCAGCGGGTTGGCATATTCATACAGCGCGGTGCCGTCGAATTGCGCCAACCCGTGGGTATCGGTCGGGAAATGCGCCGGCACCCAGTCGAGGATCACACCGATGTCGGCCTGATGGCAGGCATTGACGAACGCGGCGAACTGATCAGGCGTGCCATATCGCGCGCTCGGCGCGAACTGCGAAAGCAGTTGGTAACCCCACGAACCGCCGAATGGATGCTCCATGATCGGCATCAATTCGATGTGAGTGAAACCGAGTTCTTTCACGTACGGAATAAGTCGATCGGCCAACTCCGGCCAGCTGTACTGGCGCGCTACTTCGCCGAGATCGTCCAGCTCGCATTGCCACGAACCGGCGTGCAATTCGTAGATCGATAGCGGTTTGGCACGTTGCTGGCGCTCGTGGCGGCTGCTCATCCAGTCCTGATCCTGCCAGTCGATCTGCAACGGCGAGGCGACTTTCGAGGCGGTGTCCGGCGGCAGGCTGGTAGCCAGCGCCATCGGATCGGCCTTGAGCGGCAAAATGCCGTGCGCGCCAAGAATTTCGTATTTGTACAACTCACCCGCTTGCATACGCGGAATGAACAGTTCCCACACCCCGGACGGATGGCGCAAGCGCATCGGATGGCGACGACCGTCCCAGACGTTGAAATCACCGACCACCGAGACCCGCCGGGCATTCGGCGCCCATACGGCGAAGCGCACGCCATCGACGCCGTCGACGGTTTTCAGCTGCGCACCGAGGCAGGCACTGAGGTCACGGTGATTGCCTTCGGCGAACAGGTACAAGTCCATCTCACCGAGCAACTGACCAAAGCTGTAAGGATCTTCGGCGACCTGCTCGCCACCCGCCCAGCGTGTGCGCAGCAGGTAAGAACGCGCCTGGGCAAAGTGGCCGACAAACAGCCCGGGCGTTTCGGTCATTTCCAGCGGGCCGAGTTCTTCGCCGCTGTCCTTGTCCACCACAGCCACACTCAGCGCGCCGGGCAGATAGGCGCGGATGAATTGCCCGCCAGCGCCATCGCCGTGCGGACCGAGAATGGAAAAAGGATCGTGATGTTCAGCACGCACCAAGGCATCGATATCTTTTGCCGAGGGCAGCAAGGCCTCTTTGACCTGACCCTGTTCCTTGTTCGAGAAACTCATGACTACTCTCCACCAAGATCGGAAAAGGGTTTAAGCCCCGTCAATAACCCATACAAACCGTGCAATGGCACGGGCAGCCACGTGGGGCGATTCAAGGCTTCATAGGCCACTTCATAGGCTGCCTTCTCCAGGCCGAACAGCGCCAGCGCGGCGTCGGCACCTGCAGGATCCTGCCAGGCATGATCAAGGTTAGCCGCCGCCTGGCGGTATGCCTGAACAAATGCCTCGCGGGCTTCGCGCAGATAGCGCTCGGCGACGCGTTTGCGCGCGGCATCGGCTTCGGCGCTGTTATCGACGTTGTGCACGTTGATGGTCATCGCCGCCGCGTAATCGAAGGAGCGCAACACCCCGCTGACGTCCTTGTACGGACTGTGTTTGCCACGGCGTTCACTCAATGGCCGCGCCGGTTCACCCTCGAAATCGATCAGGTAGGCATCGCCCTTGATCACCAGAACCTGCCCAAGGTGCAAATCGCCGTGGACGCGAATGCGCAGCCCGCCAGTGGCTTTTTTCGCCAGATCCTGCACATGGGCGAGGATGGTTTTCTTGTCGTCGATCAAGCGCTTGACCAGTTTCTGATCGGCGGCGCTGAGTTCGCCCTGATGCTGCTTGAGCAGGGTCAGCGCGCGCTCCACTTGCGCGGCCACGTCCTTGCCGGTCGCCTGCATGTCCTTGGCCGACGCCACTTGCGGTGCGAAATCGGCATTGTCGGTCGGCGCGGCGAGCACCTGATGCATCTCGCCCAGACGCTGGCCGAGCATGCCGGCAAAATCCTTCAACTCGCCAAGGGCGTTGTAATGTTGCTCCTGCTCGGAGACGGCATCTGCCAGCTCGTCGCGCAAGGCCCGTTCGAGGTTGTTCTGCGTCCACTCCCACGCATCGCCCTGATTGCTCAGATAACCTTGGGCAATCATCAGCAGGTTGTCTTCGCCTGCGCCATCGCGGCGAATCACCGAACCCAGCAGCGGAGAGATATTGGCAAATCCGGCCTCGGTCAGGTAAGCGCTCATCTCCAGTTCCGGGTGTACGCCAGAAGCGACTTTACGTATCAGCTTAAGCACCAGGCTGTTGCCGATCACCACCGAGCTGTTTGACTGCTCGGCCGACAGATAACGCACTTCCGACTCCGCGCCAAGGCCAAGTTTTTCCAGATGCGGTGTCGAGGCAAAGCGGATTTCACCCTCGGCCGACTCCAGCACCGTGTCGTTCTGCATGCCTTGCAGCACTGCGCGCACGAACGCCTCAAGGCTGAACGCATCGGTGATCAGACCGACCTGTCGCACGCGTCTTACACGCGACAGCGCCAATTGCTGCGGCAATGCCGGGCCGACCTGGTCCTCTGCGATGAAGCCGAACGGCAACTGATAGCGATGGGTCTGGCCGCCAGCAGTGACTTCGATTTCGCTGAGCAGCACCGGATGCTGGGCATCGCCGAAACGCACGCCGTAAGCCAGATGGACCTTCTCGATGGCCGCATCCTTGCCGGCGAACCAGCGGCGGTTCTGCAGCCAGCTCGGCAGGATGCTTTGCTCCAGCGTCGTGCGCGACGGCGCTTCGAGCAGTTCTTCCATGCGTTTTTTCAGTACCAGCGTGGTGAAGTCGGGCAGGCTCTGCGCCGGCTCGACGTGCCAGCTCGGCATCTGGTTTTCTGCGGCCAGACCGAACCAATAGAAGCCATACGGCGCCAGGGTCAGGAGGAAATTCAACTGACCGATCGGTGGGAACGCGTTACCACCGAGCATTTCCACCGGGACCATGCCGGCGTAAGCCGAGAGATCCAGCTCCACCGCCTGCGCACTGCGCGATACGTTGGCCACACACAGAATGATCTCGTGCTTGCCGTCGACATCGGTGTACTCACGGATATACGCCAGCACGCGACGATTGTTCGGCGAGAGCATCTTCAACGTGCCCCGACCAAACGCCTTGGACTGTTTGCGCACAGCGAGCAGGCGGCGCGTCCAGTTCAGCAGCGAATGCGGATCGCCGGACTGGGTTTCGACGTTGACCGATTGATACCCGTAGAGCGGGTCCATGATCGGCGGCAGTACCAGACTCGCCGGGTCGGCACGGGAAAAGCCGCCGTTGCGGTCGATCGACCACTGCATGGGGGTGCGCACGCCATCGCGGTCGCCCAGATAGATGTTGTCGCCCATGCCGATCTCGTCGCCGTAATACAGAGTCGGCGTGCCGGGCATCGACAGCAACAGGCTGTTGAGCAATTCGATGCGGCGGCGATCACGTTCCATCAACGGCGCCAGACGGCGGCGGATACCAAGGTTGATCCGCGCGCGACGGTCAGCGGCGTAGTAGTTCCACAGGTAATCGCGCTCTTTGTCGGTGACCATTTCCAGGGTCAGCTCATCGTGGTTGCGCAGGAAAATCGCCCATTGGCAGTTGGCAGGAATTTCCGGGGTCTGGCGAAGAATATCGGTGATCGGGAAGCGATCTTCCTGTGCCAGCGCCATGTACATGCGTGGCATCAGCGGGAAGTGAAAAGCCATGTGGCATTCGTCGCCATTGATCCCGGCAGCATCGGTGTCGCCGAAGTACAGCTGCGTGTCTTCCGGCCATTGATTGGCCTCGGCGAGCAGCATGCGGTCAGGGTAATTGGCGTCGATCTCGGCGCGGATCTGCTTGAGGACGTCGTGGGTTTCCGGCAGGTTTTCATTGTTGGTGCCGTCACGCTCGATCAGATACGGAATCGCGTCCAGACGCAGGCCATCGATACCCATGTCCAGCCAGTAGCGCATCACTGACAGCACCGCTTTCATGACTTGCGGATTATCGAAATTCAGGTCCGGCTGGTGTGAATAGAAGCGGTGCCAGAAGTACTGGCCAGCGACCGGGTCCCAGGTCCAGTTGGATTTTTCGGTGTCGAGGAAGATGATCCGCGTGCCGTCGTATTTCTGGTCGTCATCCGACCACACGTAGAAATCCCGCGCCGCTGAGCCGGGTTTGGCCTTGCGTGCCCGTTGAAACCACGGATGCTGGTCCGAGGTGTGGTTGATGACCAGCTCGGTAATGACGCGCAAGCCACGCTTGTGCGCCTCGGCAATAAAGCGCCGCGCATCGGCCATGGTCCCGTAGTCGCTGTGCACGCCGCGGTATTCGGCGATGTCGTAGCCGTCATCGCGACGTGGCGAAGGATAGAACGGCAAAAGCCAGATGGTGTTGACGCCGAGGTCGGCAATGTAATCGAGTTTGGCGATCAAGCCGGGAAAGTCGCCGATTCCGTCATTGTTGGAGTCGTAAAACGATTTGACGTGAACCTGATAGATCACCGCATCCTTGTACCAGAGCGGGTCTTTGATGAAGGCGGCTGCCTTGGGTTTCTTCGCCATGTGAAACTCCTGTTGAATACTTGAAGACAACCTGCTTTTCAAAGCAATGAGGTCATTGTGGGAGCTGGCTTGCCAGCGATTGCGGTGGAACAGCACCGAAAATGCTGGCTGACCCAACGTCATCGCTGGCGAGCCAGCTCCCACAGGAAAATCGCCAGCCTTACGTAGCGCTGATTCGCCAGATCCCGAACGGCTGGTACGCCGGATCAATGCGCATGAACTGGTATTTGCCATGCCAGTCCCAGCGGTGGCCGTTCATCAAGTCTTCGCCGTGTGTCGTGGCATCGTCTGGCAGACCCATTTCCCACAGCGGCAGTTCAAAATTCGCTTCCTGGACGTTATGCGGATCAAGGCTGACCGCCACCAGAATGAAATTGCTGCCATCCGCGCTGCGCTTGCCGAAGTACAGAATGTTGTCGTTCCAGGCGTTGTAGATCTTCAGGCCCAGATGCGTGTGCAGCGCCGGGTTCTGCCGGCGGATGCGGTTGAGCTGGGCGATCTCGGCAATGATGTTGCCCGGCGCGGTAAAGTCGCGGACGCGGATCTCGTACTTCTCCGAATCCAGATACTCCTCTTTGCCCGGCACTGGCGCCGATTCGCACAGTTCAAAGCCCGAATACATGCCCCACAGGCCAGAGCCCATGGTCGCCAGCGCCGCCCGAATGAGAAAGCCGGGACGCCCGGAGTCATGCAGGAACGCCGGGTTGATGTCCGGCGTATTGACGAAGAAATTCGGCCGGTAGCATTCACGCCACGGCGACTGGTTCAGTTCGGTGAAATACTCGGCCAGCTCGGCCTTGGTGTTGCGCCAGGTGAAATAGGTGTAGCTCTGCGTGTAACCGACCTTGCCCAGACGCGCCATCATTGCCGGGGCGGTGAAAGCTTCAGCAAGGAAGATCACCTCCGGGTACAGCGCGCGCACGTCGGCGATCAGCCATTGCCAGAACGGCAGCGGTTTGGTGTGCGGGTTGTCGACGCGAAAGATCTTCACACCCTCCTCGACCCAGCCGACGACGATGTCGCGCAACTCCACCCACAGACTCGGAATCGCATCCGGTGCGTAGAAATCGACGTTGACGATGTCCTGATATTTCTTCGGCGGGTTCTCGGCATATTTGATCGTGCCGTCCGGGCGCCAGTTGAACCAGCCCGGATGCTGCTTGAGCCACGGATGATCCTGCGAACACTGGATGGCGAAATCGAGAGCGATCTCCAGCCCGTGTTCAGCAGCCGCCGCCACCAATCGGCGGAAGTCTTCGCGGGTGCCAAGTTGCGAGTGAATCGCTTCGTGGCCGCCCTCCTCGCTGCCGATCGCATACGGGCTGCCGGGATCGTCCGGGCCGGCGGTCAGCGAATTGTTGCGGCCCTTGCGATGCGCGCGACCGATGGGATGGATCGGCGTGAAGTACAGCACGTCGAAACCCATGTCCTGAATCATCGGCAAGCGTGAATGCACATCGTTGAACGTGCCGTGGCGCTTGGGATTGTCGGTGATCGAGCGCGGAAACAGCTCGTACCAACTGGCGAACTCGGCCAGTTCACGTTCAACGTCTACGGGGAATTCGGGACTGATGCTCAGGTAGGCGCGGTGATCGGCCTGGGCCATCAACTCTGCACTGCGTGAGTGCAGGAACAACGCGACCTGCTCGGTTTCGAGCAGCCCGGACAATTGGTGGTGCAGCGCTGCCAAGTCTTCGCTGAGCTGACCTTCGCTGCGTTCGGCGGCCTGTTGCACCATGCTGCGGCCTTCCTGCAATTCCAGCGAGACCGGCACGGCGGCGCTGTGTTTCTTCTCCAGTTCATATTGAAAACTGGCGAAATGATCGATCCACGCTTCGATGCAATAAACGTAGCGGCCCTGCTCCTGCGGGCGGAACTGGCCTCGCCAGCCGTTATTGCCCTGATCGGACATGACCTCGGTCTGCCATTCCTCGGCGCCTGCTTCGCGCCAGCGGATGCGCACCGCGAGTTTGTCGTGGCCATCGGCGAAGACCTTGCTGGTGACGACTATGTCGCGCCCGGCGATCGACTTGACCGCGAACTGGCCGCCGTCGAGGGTCGGCATGGTGTTTTCAATAACGATACGCGGCAGCAGCAACGCCTGCGCCAGCGGCATGTGCGGGTTGTAGCCGAGTTCGGAAGGTTGTTCAGCAGTCATTGAGCATCTCTCCTTCTACGCCCCAAGGACGCTCTTGTGCCTGATCACTGTTCGCGACAGGGCAGCCGCCCCGTGTTGAACTCACTTAGGTTCCGAGCGACCGCCGCGGATAAAAGTTCAGA
Organism: Pseudomonas sp. 15C; assembly: GCF_055484735.1. Taxonomy (NCBI): domain Bacteria; kingdom Pseudomonadati; phylum Pseudomonadota; class Gammaproteobacteria; order Pseudomonadales; family Pseudomonadaceae; genus Pseudomonas; species Pseudomonas sp. 15C. Next base: position 12,807 of record NZ_JBUDGD010000047.1, read on the forward strand.
TGAAATTACTGCGCCGCGACGGCGGATCGAATTGATCGCAAGGTGGTCAACCCACTTAAGCACGTCTCACGCCATGTGCCACACGGAGGTTCTCAATGACTATCCCGATCCCGGCGGAAACGCCGGACCCGAACATCGACAAACCGACCCTGCCGGAAACCGAACCGCCAGCGGTGCCCGAGCAGGAACCGCCGGGTACCACACCGCCGCCGAAAGAAGAACCGCCATCGACGATGCCCCCCGTAATCGTCTGATTTTTGTACCCGATCGTTCCCACGCTCCGCGTGGGAACGATCACCGTGGCAGCGAATCACCGTGGCAGCGATCAGTCAGAGGTGGTCATTCTTGTCGACGTCCTTTTCAAACACCCGCACCACATGAGGCATCACGCTGAAGATCGCCAGCGCCAGAATGGTACTCAGCAGCGCTGTCGCCTCCTTGCCCAGCCCCACCGCCACGCCGATCGCCGCCGTCATCCACAACCCCGCCGCCGTGGTCAGGCCTTTGACGTGGGCCTCGTCGCCCTGCTGATTCTTCAGAATGGTCCCGGCCCCCAGAAAGCCGATCCCGGCGATCACGCCTTGCAACACCCGACTCATGGCATCGGATTCCGCGCCTGAGGTTTGCGGCACCAGCACAAACAACGCGGCGCCCAGCGCCACCAGCATGTGCGTACGCACGCCAGCGGCCTTGCCCTTGTGCTCGCGCTCGAAGCCAAGAATGCCGCCGAGCACCGCTGCCATCACCAGGCGTACGGTGATGCGGGTGATTTGCGATGCATCGGCGACGTCGGCAAATTCCGCTTGCAGGGTTTGCCACACCTCGTCCCACCAGTCGTCCATCGTTCAGTCTCTTGTTATGGCTTGATAAACGATGGACAACGGCGACCATTAATCGGTTGCGCAGAACCAACCGCAACGCTTGCGCCCTAATCCACAAGACCCTCATGGAAAAAGGACAGCGCTCATGCCCGTTCGAATCGAGAACCAGACGTGCTTCTTCACCACCGAAAACGGCGAGGAAATTCGCCTTTGCAGCGACCTGACCGTGATCACCGACACCGATAAAGCCATGTCGGCGGTCGATATCGAAGGTCAGCGCATCTACCTGACCGAGGCCGAAGTCAATGCACTGACCGTCGCCGGCGCCAAAGACGGCCGCGAACACGTGAAAGCCGACACGGGTGATTCGGTGGTTTGACTGACCTTGATCAACACCGTGCGCGAACGCCTGCGATAGTCGCTTGCGCCTTTATCCGCGTGCTGCTTCAAGTTGACGCACGCTCTGCGCCCACGCCCGTCTGATCCGCTTTTTATTCAAATACCTGAGTCTGTTCTGCAAACAGATCGACGCTCATAGTGCTCCGGCCTGATGGAGGCTGATGAGCGAACGACCATGAGCGAACGAATCCCCGTCCGAACCGTTGAAGCGTCCCCCACCCAAGCGCCTCATATAAAGAAGGTGCCCGCACGCCCGCTGAAGGCGACATTCAAGTCCAGCGACACCCAGATTCACACCCGCAGCTTCACCGGTCTGTTCCGCAACTTGCGCCTGAGTGGCGCGGGGTTTCTGTTTGCACTGTTCTTCGGCACCGTGTGGCTGAATTGGGGTGGTCGCCAGGCGGTGCTCTGGGATCTGGCTGAAAGCAAATTCCATATCTTTGGCGCAACCTTCTGGCCACAGGATTTCATTCTGCTGTCGGCGCTGCTGATCATCGCCGCGTTCGGCCTGTTCGCCATCACCGTGTTCGCCGGCCGCGTCTGGTGCGGCTATACCTGCCCGCAAAGTTCGTGGACATGGATGTTCATGTGGTGCGAGAAAATCACCGAAGGCGAGCGCAACCAGCGGATCAAACTGCAAGCCGCGCCGTGGAACCTGAACAAACTGGCACGGCGCGCGGCCAAGCACACCTTGTGGCTGGCGATCAGCGTGCTCACCGGCCTGACCTTCGTCGGCTACTTCACCCCGATCCGGCCACTCGCGGAAGAGCTGCTGACCTTGCAGATCGGCGGTGTCAGTTTGTTCTGGGTGCTGTTCTTCACCGCAGCCACCTACATCAATGCCGGTTGGCTGCGCGAGGCGGTGTGCATGCACATGTGCCCCTATGCGCGGTTCCAGAGCGTGATGTTCGATAAGGACACCCTGACCATCGCCTACGACGCCGCCCGCGGCGAAAACCGTGGGCCGCGCAAACGCGAAATCAAACCGGTTGAAGCGGGGCTTGGCGATTGCATCGATTGTCAGCTGTGCGTGCAGGTCTGCCCGACCGGCATCGACATCCGCGACGGCTTGCAAATGGAATGCATCGGCTGCGCCGCGTGCATCGATGCCTGCGATTCGATCATGGACAAGATGAACTACCCGCGCGGGCTGATCCGCTACAGTTCCGAGCGCGAATTGCAGGGCGGCAAAACGCATTTGCTGCGGCCTCGTTTGATCGGCTACACGCTGGTGCTGCTGGTGATGATCGGCGCGCTGGCACTGGCGTTGGTAGAGCGGCCAATGGTCTCGCTGGACGTGACCAAGGACCGCGGGCTGTTTCGCGAAAATGCGTTGGGACAGGTCGAGAACATCTACAGCCTCAAAGTCATCAACAAGACTCAGCAGCGACAGAACTACAACCTGCAACTGGTCGACGCGGATGGCTTCCAATTGCAAGGGCAGACCGAACTGAGCCTGGCGCCCGGCGAGATTGTCGATGTGCCCGTGTCCGTGGCGATGACCAGCGAACGGCCGAGCAGCAGCTCGCAAACGTTGAGTTTCAAGATCGCCGACAGCGACGAGCCACAGGTGTACAGCGTGGCCAAGAGCAGGTTTGTCGCGCCGATGAATCGTTGAGCCGTTAGAATCGCGCCCCTCACCCCAGCCCTCTCCCGAGGGAGAGGGAGCCGACCGATGTGTATGACTTTCTGCATCAATCTGCAAAACCGAGTTGATTATGAATTCAACACAGCCAGCTCAGGTCAGCGTACTTCTCGAATTCAACACGGTCAGTTCCCTCTCCCCCCGGGAGAGGGCCAGGGTGAGGGGCCTTCCCCCTGACACACCACAAAAATCAAGACACCAAGGCTCCCAATGAAACGCTACGAAAAATTCGCTGACGACATCGCTGAACTGATCCGCTCCGGCGTCCTCGGTCCCGGCCAGCGCGTGCCGTCGGTGCGTTACGCCAGCCAGACATACGGCGTCAGCCCGTCCACGGTATTCCAGGCCTACTACCTGCTCGAACGCCGCGGCCTGATCCGTGCGCGTCCGCGTTCCGGCTATTTCGTCAACACTCATGCACCGAGCCCGTTTTCCGAGCCGGTGATCAGCCATCAGGTCAATGAGTCCACCGAAGTCGACGTCAGCGAACTGGTGTTCTCGGTGCTCGATTCGATCAAGGACCCGAACACCGTACCCTTCGGCTCGGCCTTCCCCAGTCCGACCCTGTTCCCGCTGCAACGCCTGTCGCGCTCGCTCGCCAGCGCCGCGCGCGAGATGGACCCGCGCATGGTGGTCACCGACATGTCGCCGGGCAATCCGCAATTGCGTCGTCAGATCGCCCTGCGCTACATGGTCGGCGGGCTGATGCTGCCGATGGAAGAACTGCTGATCACCAACGGCGCGCTCGAAGCGCTGAACCTGTGCCTGCAAGCCGTGACCGAGCCCGGCGATCTGGTGGCCATCGAAGCCCCGGCGTTCTATGCCAGCCTGCAAGTGCTCGAGCGGCTCAAGCTCAAGGCCGTGGAAATTCCTGTGCATCCGCGTGACGGCATCGACCTCGGCGTGCTCGCGCAGACGCTCGAACGCCATCCGATCAAGGCCTGCTGGTGCATGACCAGTTTTCAGAACCCGATGGGCGCGACCATGCCCGAGGCGAAGAAACAGGAACTGGTCGAATTGCTGCGTGAGCACCAGGTCCCGCTGATCGAAGACGATGTCTACGCTGAACTCTATTACGGCCAGCACGCGCCGAAGCCGGCCAAGGCGTTCGACACCGAAGGGCTGGTCATGCACTGCGGCTCGTTCGCCAAAAGCCTCGCCCCCGGCTACCGCATCGGCTGGGTCGCCGCCGGGCGTTATGCGCAGAAAATCGAACGACTGAAACTGATGACCTCGCTGTGCGCGTCGATGCCGGCGCAAGCAGCGATTGCCGATTACCTGCAACACGGCGGCTACGACCGCCACTTGCGCAAATTGCGCTATGCGCTGGAGGAACAGCAAAGCGCCATGCTCGCGGCCATCGCTCGTTACTTCCCGGCGCAGACGCGGGTCAGCCAGCCGGCAGGCGGGTACTTTTTGTGGCTGGAATTGCCACCGCAGATGGATTCGCTGAAGTTGTTTCAGATGGCGCTGGCCCAAGGCATCAGCATAGCGCCGGGGCCAATTTTCTCACCGACCCAACGCTTTCGAAATTGCATTCGCCTGAACTATGGCAGCCCGTGGACCGAGGATTCGGAAAAGGCCATGGAGACGTTGGGGCGGATTGTGCGGTCGTTCTGACAGACAGATATTGCCTGATCGATCGCCATCGCCAGCAGGCTGGCTCCCACAGTTGATTTGTGAATATAGAACCAATGTGGGAGCCAGCCTGCTGGCGATAGCGCCCCACCCGCCACCGCAGAACTAACGCCCGCCCCCCAGATCCACAAACGTCCCCGTCGCATACGACGCCTTGTCCGACAACAACCAGACAATCGCCTCTGCCACTTCATCCGGGCGACCACCACGGGCCATGGGGATGGCCGATTCCAGTTTGCTGACCCGCTCCGGGTCGCCGCTCAACGCGTGGAAATCGGTATAGATGTAACCCGGACGCACCGCATTGACCCGAATGCCTTCGCCCGCCACTTCCTTCGACAGGCCAATGGTGAAGGTATCGAGTGCGCCTTTGGAGGCGGCGTAATCGACGTACTCGTTGGGCGAACCGAGCCGTGCGGCGACGGAGGACACGTTGACGATGCTGCCACCCTGCCCGCCGTGCTTGGGCGACATGCGCAGGATCGCGTGTTTGGCGCAGAGGATCGGCGCCAGCACGTTGGTTTTCATGATTTTCAGAATACGGAATTCGGACATCTCATCGACCCGCGACTTTTGCCCGACGGTGCCGGCGTTGTTCACCAGAGCGGTGACCCGGCCCAGCTCGCTGTCGACGCGATGGAACAGCGCGATCACTTCGTCTTCGATACTGACGTCGGCGCGCACCGCAATGGCCTGGGCGCCCAAGGCACGGACTTGCTCCAGCACGCTGTGCGCGGCCTGTTCATCCGACTGATAGTTGATGCAGATCCGATAGCCCTGCTCGGCCGCCAACAGCGCCGTAGCGGCGCCGATGCCACGCCCGCCGCCGGTGATCACGATGACTTTATCCATGCTGGCCTTTCCCCCAAATGCACACGTGACAGTCGGGGCCAAGAATAACCGTCATTGCCGGGTTTTGCATAAGGTCTGTGGCGCCCGGCCGGCCGCCATCGCCAGCAGGCTAAATCCCACAGGGCTCGGCGTCATGAGCAGATCCAGTGTGGGAGCCAGCCTGCTGGCGATGGCAGGCGACGCGGTCAGTCAGGCCAGCGCCAATGCCTCACCGCGCACAATGTCCTGCATGAAACGCTCGGCCGGCATCGGGTGCCCGAGCAGATAGCCCTGCAAGGAATCACAGCCCAACTGGGTCAGAAACTTCTGCTGCACCCCGGTTTCAACCCCTTCAGCAACAATCCGCAGACCCAGCGCCTGCCCCAGCGCCACGATCGCCGAGACAATCGCCGCGTCGTCGCTGTCGTGTTCCAGATCGCGGACAAAACCCCGATCGATCTTCAGCTCGTTGGCCGGCAGGCGCTTGAGGTACATCAGGCTGGAATATCCGGTGCCGAAGTCATCGATCGACAGGTCGACGCCCATGTCCGACAACTCCTGCAACACCGTCATGCTCGCATCGGCATCGCTCATCGCCGTGGTTTCGGTGATTTCCAGGGTCAGGCTGTTCGCGGGCAAGTGATGCGTGGCCAACGCTTTGGCGACGCTGCGCACCAGCCCGGTGTGGCAGAACTGCAAGGCCGAGAGGTTCACGGCAATCCGCCAGTCGGTGTAACCGAGCACGAACCACTCGCGCATCTGCCGGCAGGCCTCGTTGAGCACCCACTCGCCAATCGGAATGATCAGGCCGCTTTTCTCCGCCAGTTCGATGAACTTGTCCGGCATCAACAGGCCGTGCACCGGGTGCTGCCAGCGCAGCAACGCCTCGGCCCCGACCGCCCGACCATTGCCGGCGTCGAACTTGGGCTGGTAATGCAGGCTGAACTGACTGTGCTCCAGCGCCGCGCGCAGGTCCTGCAGCAACTGCAACTGCTTGCGCGCGTTGTTGTTCATCGAGGCGTCGAAAAAGCTGTAGCCGTTTTTTCCGCCACCCTTGGCGTGGTACATCGCCGCGTCCGCGTTCATCAGCAGTTCCTGGGCGTTCTGGCCGTTGCCCGGGTACAGGGCGATGCCGACGCTGGCGGAAATCTGCAGATCATGACCCGCGACGCGGAACGCCTGGGCGACCAAACCCACCTGGCGCGCAGCCAGGCCGAGCGCATCATTGGGTTCACTCAAACGCACCAGCAGGACGAACTCGTCACCGCCGATCCGCGCCAGCGTGTCCTGGCCGCGCAGATCCTCGCGCAGACGCACACCGACCTCGCGCAGCAACTCGTCGCCCATGTGGTGGCCGAACGCATCGTTGACCGGCTTGAAACCGTCCAGATCGATAAACATCAGCGCGAAACAGCCGCCGTGTTCATGGACTTTTTTCATCGCCTGATTGATGCGGTCGTCGAGCAGCATGCGATTCGGCAGACCGGTCAGGGTGTCGTGCAGCGCTAATTGGGTGAGTTCGCGGTTGGCCACGGTCAGCGAATGCGCGAGGTCGGCAGTACGTGCTTCGAGGCGGGCGTCGAGGATCGAGGTGAGCAAGGCAATCGATAGCACCGCCAGCGTGGTGATCAGGACCAGACCGTCGAGGCCGTTGCCTTTCAAGCCGTTGAGCGTGGCGCCGCAGAAACTGCCCGCCGGAAATTGCGCAGCGGCCATGCCGGTGTAATGCATGCCGACGATGGCGACACCCATGATCACCGCCGCACCGGCGCGAATCAGCCGCACATGAGGCGAATGCTGGCGCAGACGAAAGGCGATCCACAACGCTGCGGCCGAAGCGCCGACGGCGATCAGCAACGAGGCGCCGAACAGTGCCGGATCGTAATCGATGCCCGGCGTCATGCGCATCGCCGCCATGCCGGTGTAATGCATGGTACTGATGCCGGCCCCCATGATCAGCGCGCCGAAGCCCAGTTGCAGGATCGGCAGCTTCGGCTGGCTGACCAGCCACAGGGCAAAGCCGCAGGACAGCACGGCAATCAGCAGCGACAGCGCGGTGAGGACAATGTCGTAGCCCAGATCGATCGGCAGTTTGAAGGCGAGCATGCCGATGAAGTGCATCGACCACACGCCGACACCCATGGCGAACGCCCCGCCGGCCGTCCAGAAATGCACGGCGCGGCCCTTGGCGGTGGCGATGCGGCCGGTGAGGTCGAGTGCGGTGTAGGAAGCGAGAATCGCCACGCACAACGAAATGAAAACCAGAGTGGAAGAGTAACTACCGATGAGCATGGGGATTCTCGTGGCCACCCAACGCACAATCGCGTCCATTCTCGGTCGGGCAAATGCGGCGATTGTACTGATTGCGCAGAAGAACGCACTGACAAAGTTATCAAATGGCCATCAAGCCGATGAAGCGGTGTCTGATCGTCCTACAATCGGCTCTTCGGAGATTTCTGAAGCACGCGGGGTTAAATTGTGGGAGCGAGCCTGCTCGCGATTAGGCCATTCGCCTCGATATAAGCCGTGGCCGTGCGGACGCTTTCGCGAGCAGGCTCGCTCCCACAAGTGTTCGGCCAGTTATTGCGTGTCGCTGACTTCCAGCTGGCCATCCCAGCCACCGCCCAGTGCGGCAATCAATTGCACGCTGGCGATCAAACGGCTTTGCAGAATATTCAGCACACTGCGCTCGTTACTCAGTGCCGTGGCTTGCACCACGACCACGTCGATATAGGCAATCAACCCGGCCTTGTACTGGTTTTCGGTCAGGCGCAAGGAATCGCGCGCCGCGTCGAGCGCTTCCTGGCGCACCGCGGCTTCTTCTTCATACACCTTGAGCTGCACCAGATAGTTTTCCACTTCGCGGAAACCATCGAGAACGGTCTGCCGGTATTGGGCCACGGTCTGGTCGTATACCGCTTCGGTGCGGTCGACTTCCGCCGAGCGCTGGCCGCCGTCGAACAACGGCAACGCCAGTTTCGGTCCCACCGACCAGAAACGGTTCGGCAGGCTGATCAGGTTCTGCGAAGTACTGCTGCTATAGCCGCCACTCAAACTCAGGGTCAGGTCCGGGTAGTACGCGGCTTTCGCCACGCCGATATTGGCGTTGGCGGCAATCACCGAACGCTCCGCCGAAGCAATGTCCGGACGCCGTTCCAGCAATTGCGACGGCAGACTCACCGGCACTTGCGGCAGTTTCGGGATGGTCTGTACTTCGGCAATGCTGAAGTCGGCGGGCGCTTGCCCGGTGAGCACGGCAATGGCGTTCTCGAATTGTGCACGCTGCCAGATCAGGTCGACCAGATCGGCCTGGGTGCTTTTCAGCTGGGTCTGCGCCTGTGCGACCGCATCACGTCCGGAAACCCCGGCGCGGTACTGGTTCTGGGTCATCTGCAACGATCGCTGATAAGCCGCAACGGTCGCTTCGAGCAAACGTTTCTGCTGATCGATGACCCGCAATTGCAGGTAATTCTGCACCAGTTCCGACTGCTGGCTCAGACGCATCGCCGCCAGATCGGCAAAACTGGCCTGGGCGCTGGCCTCGTCGGCTTCGAGGCCGCGGCGCAGTTTGCCCCAGACGTCAGCTTCCCAACTGACGCCCAGCTCAGCATTGTAAGTATCGCGAATGCCACTGGAAGAACTGCTCAGGCTCGAACTGCTGCTGCCGGTGCCCTGGCTGGAGCGAGTCTTGCCCAGGCTCAGATCGACGCTGGGGTAAAACGCCCCGCGCGCGCTGCGCACCAAGGCCTGGGCCTGGCGATACTGGGCTTCTGACTGGGCGACGGTCTGGTTGGAGCTGTTGAGTTTCTCGATCAGCCCGTTGAGCTGCTGATCGCCATACAACTCCCACCAGGCGCCCCGGGCCAGCGCATCGCTCGGGTTAGCCTGGGTCCAGCCTTCGGCTTCCTTGTACTGAGCGATTTCAGCCGTCTGCGGGCGTTGATAATCCGGGCCGACAGCGCAGGCACTGAGCAGCGCCACGCACAGCGACAGGCTCAGCAAGCGCGAACCCCGTGCGGTGGCGAAATTGAAAAGCGAACGGTCAGTCATAGCGGAGTTTCCAGAGCGGCGTCAGTACGCACGCCACGCCATTTGTTGAAACGATGGCGCAGCTTGTCGAGATAGAGGTAAACCACCGGGGTGGTGTAAAGCGTGAGGATCTGGCTGAAGACCAGCCCGCCGATGATGGTCAGGCCCAGCGGCTGGCGCATTTCCGCACCTTCGGCACGGCCGAGCAGCAGCGGCAAGGCGCCGAGAATCGCCGCCAGCGTGGTCATCAGAATCGGCCGCAGCCGTTGCAGGCAGGCACTGCGGATCGACTCCAGCGGCGACAGGCCCTGATGGCGTTCAAGTTGCAAGGCCAGGTCGATCATCAGAATGGCGTTTTTCTTCACCACGCCGATCAGCAGGAACAGGCCAAGCAAGGAGATCAGGCTGAACTCGCTACCCAACACATAGATCGACAGCAACGCGCCGACACCCGCTGACGGCAGTGTGGAAAGAATCGTCAGCGGATGAATGTAACTTTCATACAACACGCCGAGCACCAGATACACCGCCAGCAGTGCGCCGAGAATCATGAACGGCTGGCTTTTTTGCGTCGCGGCAAAGGCGTCGGCGGTACCAGCCATTTTCGCGATCACGTCTTCCGGCAGACCGACTTTGGCGATCGCCCGCTCGATGGCTGCGCTACCCTGCTCCACCGTCACGCCTTCGGCCATATCGAATGCGATGCTCTCGGAGGCGAACTGGCCTTCGTGGCTGACGCGATCGTCTTCGAGGCTGTTTTCGTAATGGGCGAAGGTCGATAGCGGCACGCGAGCGCCATCGGCGGTAATCACCTGGACCTGCTTGAGCGTCACCGGGTCCTGGGCGTATTTGGGATTGACCTCCATCACCACCTGATATTGGTTGAGGCTGTCATAGATCGTTGATATCTGCCGCTGGCTGTAGGCGTTGTTGAGCACGGCGGTGACCATGTCCATGTCGACGCCGAGGCGTTTGGCCTGATCACGGTCGACGATCAGCGTGACTTGCTGCGCGCCCGCGCCTTCTCGGGCATCGATCGCGGTCAGTTCGGGCAACGCGCGCAACGCGGTGACTACTTTCGGGTACCACTTGCGCAGCTCGCCCAGATCACCGCTTTGCAGGATGTAGCTGTATTGCGAAGTGGTCTGCTCGCGGCCGCCGCCGAATTGCAGGTCCTGGTCGGCCATCAGCATCAGTTGTGCGCCAGGGACCTTGGGCATTTCCTTGCGCAGGCGTTCGATGACCTTCTGTGCGTTGAGCTGGCGGTCCTTGATCGGCTTCAGGCGCACCAGCATGAAGGCGTTGTTGGTGCCGTTGCTGCCACCGATGAAGCCGGCGACGCTCTCTACCGCAGCGTCCTTGAGCACGGCGCGGCGGAAGATCTCCATTTTTGGCTGCATCACGCTGAACGACAGGCCGTCGTCGCCGCGCACGAAACCGATCAACTGACCGGTGTCCTGTTGAGGCATGAAGGTCTTCGGCACCACCACGTACAAGGCGACGTTGACCGCGACGGTGATCAACAGGCTGAGCAGGGTTAAACGGCGGTGGCGCAGCACCCAGTCGAGACTGCTGGCGTACTTGTCGACCATCCAGTCGTTGGTCCGCTGGCTCCAGCGTTGCAGACGGTTTTCCTGCCCCGGCGTGTGCGGCTTGAGCCAGCGTGCGCAGAGCATCGGCGTCAAGGTCAGGGAGACCACCAGCGAGACGATGATCGCCGCCGCGAGGGTGATGGAAAACTCGCGGAACAGGCTTTCGACAATCCCGCCCATGAACAGAATCGACAGGAACACGGCCACCAGCGAGACGTTCATCGACAGCAAGGTGAAACCGACTTCCTTGGCCCCGAGGTAAGCGGCCTGCATCGGTTTGACGCCTTCGTCGATGTGCCGGGAAATGTTCTCCAGCACCACGATGGCGTCGTCCACTACCAGACCGGTGGCGAGAATCAGCGCCATCAGCGACAGGTTGTTCAGAGAGAATCCATACAGGTACATCACCGCAAAGGTGCCGACCAGCGACACCGGTACCGCCAGGGACGGAATCAGCGACGCGCGGAAATTCCCGAGAAACAGGAACACCACCACAATCACCAGGGCCACGGCGATCAACAGGGTCATTTCCGCTTCGTGCAGAGTCGCCTTGATCACCGGCGAGCGGTCCATCGCCAGGTTCAGCTTGACGCTGGCCGGCAATACCGCTTGCAAGGCCGGCAGCTGCGCCTTGATCTCGTTGACGGTCTCGATGATGTTGGCGCCGGCCTGCCGGTTGATCACTAACAGCACCGCCGCGTCATCGTTGAAGAAACCGCTGTTGTAACGGTCTTCGACGCCATCACTGACCTTGGCCACGTCCTTGAGGCGCAGCGCAGCGCCGTCGGCGTAGTGGATGATCAGCGACTCGTAGTCCTTGGCCTTCTCCAACTGGTCATTGGCCTGGATCTGCCACAGGCGCTGACCGTCCTCGACCGAACCTTTCGGCCGGCGCACGTTGGCTTCGGCGATGGTCTTGCGCACATCGTCGAGCGCCACGCCGTACTGGTTCAGCGCCTGCGGCTCAAGTTCGATGCGCACCGCCGGCAGCGAACTGCCGCCGATCTGCACTTCGCCGACGCCCTGCACTTGCGACAGGCTCTGCGAGAGGATGGTCGAGGCGAGGTCGTAGAGCTGACCTTTTTCCAGCACGTCCGATGTCAGCGACAGGACCATGATCGGCGCCTGCGACGGGTTGACCTTTTTATAGGTCGGCATGCTGCGCATCCCGCTTGGCAGCAGATTGCGCGACGCGTTGATCGCCGCCTGCACTTCCCGCGCAGCGCCATTGATGTCGCGGTCGAGGTCAAACTGCAGAATGACCCGGGTCGAGCCCTGACTGGAGCGACTGCTCATGGTATTGACGCCAGCAATCGCACCGAACGAACGCTCCAGCGGCGTCGCCACCGTCGACGCCATCACTTCCGGGCTGGCACCGGGCAGGCTCGCCTGCACGACAATCACCGGGAAATCCATCTGCGGCAGCGGCGATACCGGCAGCAGACCGAAACTGACGCCACCGAGCAGCATGATGGCCAACGAAAGCAGCATGGTTGCCACGGGGCGCTTGATGAACGGACCGGAGAGATTCATAAGTGGCAACCACCAGCTGCAAGCTGCAAGCCACAAGCCACAAGCTTGCAGTGAACCCGCTTCTCTCTTGCAGCTTGAAGCTTGGAGCCTGTAGCTGCTTTCATACCGAGACCTCTTCAGCTTCAACCTTGCGCTTGCCAAAGCGTCGGCCGAGGCGGTCGAAGTACAGGTAGATCACCGGTGTGGTGAACAGGGTGAGCACCTGGCTTACCAGCAATCCGCCAACCATCACCAGACCCAGCGGTTGACGCAGCTCGGCGCCGGAACCGGTCGCAAGCATCAACGGAACCGCGCCAAACAATGCCGCCAGCGTGGTCATCAGGATCGGCCGGAAGCGCAGCAGCGCTGCCTGATAGATCGCCTGTTCCGGGGCCATGCCCTGGGTGCGTTCGGCATCGAGGGCGAAGTCGATCATCATGATCGCGTTCTTTTTCACGATACCAATCAGCAGAATGATGCCGATGATCGCGATCATCCCCAGATCGTTGCCGCTGAGCAGCAGCGCGAGCAACGCACCGACTGCCGCCGAAGGCAGCGTCGAAAGGATCGTGATCGGGTGGATATAGCTTTCGTACAGCACGCCGAGCACGATGTACATGGTCACCACCGCGGCCAGAATCAGCAGCAAGGTGCTCGACAGCGACGCCTGGAAGGCTTCGGCCGCACCCTGGAACTGGGTCTGCACGCCAACCGGCATGCCGATCTCCTGCTGCACCTGTTCGATCACGTCGACCGCGTGCCCCAGCGCCACGCCAGGAGCGAGGTTGAAGGACATCATCACCGCCGGGAACTGGCCGATATGGGTAATTGCCAACTGCGCCTGCCGCTCTTCGACATGGGCCAGACTCGACAGCCGCACCTGCGCGTCATCGGTGGTCTTGACGTAGATCTGGTCCAGCGCCTGCGGGCCGATGCGTTCGCCGGCCTGGGCCTGCAACACCACGCGGTACTGGCTGGCCTGGGTGTAAATGGTCGAGATCTGCCGCTGGCCAAAAGCGTCGTACAACGCATCGGTGATGTTCGACACCGAAACGCCAAGGCGTGAAGCGGCATCGCGGTCGATCACCAGGTAGACCTGCAAGCCCTTGTCCTGCAAGTCACTGGCGACGTCGGTCAGTTCCGGACGCTGAGCCAGTGCCTCGACCAGCCTTCCGCTCCATTGGCTGAGCAGTTCGGCGTCCGGCGAGGACATGCTGAACTGGTACTGCGTGCGGCTGACGCGGTCTTCGATGGTCAGGTCCTGCACCGGCTGCATGAACAGGCGGATACCGACGAGCTTGTCCAGCTTGGGTTGCAGACGCGCGATCACTTCACTGGCGCTCAGATCACGTTCGCCGTGGGGCTTGAGGTTGATCAGCAAGCGGCCGCTGTTGAGGGTGGCGTTATCGCCGTCGACACCGATATACGACGACAGGCTTTGCACCGCTGGGTCTTCGAGGATGACCCGGGCCAGTTCCTGCTGGCGCTCGCCCATGGCGGCAAAGGAGATTGACTGCGGCGCTTCGGAAATCCCCTGGATCACGCCGGTGTCCTGGACCGGGAAGAAGCCCTTGGGCACGACCATGTACAGGAACACCGTCAGCGCCAGTGTGCCGATGGCCACCAGCAAGGTCAGCGGCTGATGCTTGAGCACCCACTGCAACATGCGCCCGTAGCCGGCGGTCATCCAGTCGATGAAGGCACCACTGGCCCGATAGAAACGGCCCTGCTCGTGTTCTTGCGGTTCACGTTTGAGCAAGCGTGCACACATCATTGGCGTCAGGGTCAGCGACACCACCAGTGAAATCAGGATCGCCACCGCCAGGGTAATGGCGAATTCGCGGAACAGCCGCCCGACCACGTCCGCCATAAACAGCAGCGGGATCAATACGGCGATCAGCGACAGGGTCAGGGAAATCAGGGTGAAGCCGATCTGTCTGGCGCCCTTGAGCGCGGCCTGCATCGGGCTGTCGCCCTCCTCGATGAAGCGCGAAATGTTTTCGAGCATGACGATCGCGTCGTCGACCACGAAACCGGTGGCAATGGTCAGCGCCATCAGGGTCAGGTTGTTGACCGAGAACCCGGCCAGATACATCACGCCGAACGTGCCGATCAACGACAGTGGCACGGCCACCGACGGGATGATCGTCGCGCTGAAACGACGCAGGAACAAGAACGTCACCATCACCACCAAAGCGATGGCGATCAGCAGTTCATGCTGCACGTCGGTGACCGAAGCGCGGATGGTCTGGGTACGATCAGTGAGTACCGTCACGTCGAGGCCGGCCGGCAGATTGTCGGTGATGCTTGGCAGCAACGCCTTGATGCGATCGACCACCTCGATCACGTTGGCACCGGGCTGACGCTGAATGTTCAGCAACACCGCCTGATTCTGGTTGGCCCACGCCGCCAGACGCTCGTTCTCGGCGCCATCGACGATCTCGGCGACGTCCTTGAGCCGCAGCGGCGCGCCGTTCTTGTAGGCGAGAATCAGGTTGGCGTAGTCCTCGGGCGAGGTCAGCTGGTCGTTGGCATCGAGCATGGAGACCCGCGTCGGGCCGTCGAAGTTGCCTTTCGGCTGGTTGACGTTGGAGGCGCTGATCAAGGTGCGCACGTCCGACAGGTTCAGGCTGTTCGCCGCCAACGCTTCCGGGTTGACCTTGATCCGCACCGCCTGACGCTGGCCGCCGGCAATGCTGACCATGCCGACTCCGCTGATCTGGGCAATCTTCTGCGCCATGCGCGTATCGACCAGATCGTTGAGCTTGGGCAGCAGCATGGTTTTCGAGGTGATCGCCAGTGTCAGCACCGGCGTATCAGCGGGGTTGACCTTGTTGTATACCGGCGGTGCCGGCAAGTCGGTCGGCAGCAGATTGGTCGCCGCGTTGATCGCCGCCTGCACCTGCTGTTCGGCGACATCCATATTGATGTCGAGGCTGAAACGCAGGGTCAGCACCGAAGCGCCGCCGGAGCTGGTCGAGGCCATCTGCGTCAGACCGGGCATCTGCCCGAACTGGCGCTCGAGCGGCGCCGTCACTGCGCTGGTCATTACATCCGGGCTGGCGCCGGGATACAGGGTCATGACGCGGATGGTCGGGTAATCAACCTGCGGCAGCGCCGACACCGGCAACAGGCGATAAGCGATCAGACCGGCCAGGACAATGGCCAGCATGCTCAGGGTGGTGGCTACCGGTCGGAGGATGAACAGCCGCGAAATGTTCATGCGCCCTTCTTGGCCTTGTCAGTCACGGCGGCGTCCGGCGCGTTGGCGGCGGATTTGCCTTGCAGGTGTTCGGTCGGCGTGGTCGGCACCTGATTGCTGTCGTTGACCACTTCGACCTCACTGCCTTCCTTGAGGCGGTCGGTGCCTTCAAGCACCACCCGGTCGCCGGCCGCCAGGCCTTCGGTGACAACGGTGTTCTCGCCATCACTGGCGCCGATCTTCAACTGGCGGATGGTGACTTTCTTGTCGCCGTCCAGCGCATAAACAAAGGTGCCATTGGTGCCGAACTGAATCGCAGCCGACGGTGCCAGCACCACGCCCTTCAGCGTGTCCGCGAGCAAATGGATATTGACGAACTGATTGGGGAACAGCGCCTGATCGCGGTTATCGTAACGGGCCTTGAATTTCAGGGTGCCGGTGGCGACGTCGATCTGGTTGTCGAGGCTTTGCAGTACGCCGGTGGCCTGCAGTTTGCTGTCGCCGCGATCCCACGCCTCAGCCGACAGTTTCGCGCCGCTGCGATAGCGCGCGAGTACGGTGTCGAGGCTGTTTTCCGGCAAGGTGAAAGCCACGCTGATTGGCTGCGTCTGGGTAATGACTGCCAGCGCCGTGGTGTCGTTGGCGGTGACGAGGTTACCGACGTCGACCTGACGCAAGCCGACGCGCCCGGCAATCGGTGCGCGGATCCTGGTGAATTCGAGGTTGAGCTTGGCGTCGTTGACCGCGGCCTGATTGGTCTTGACCGTGCCCAGATACTGGCCGACCAGTGCTTCGGCGGTATCGAGTGTCTGTTTGGCGATGCTGTCTTCTTTATACAGGCCGCGATAACGCTCGACGTCGACCTGCGCGTTTTTCAACTGCGCCTGGTTCTGCAGCAAGGTGCCCTCGGCCTGGAGCAAGGCGTTCTGGTACGGACGCGGATCGATCTCGGCCAGGACATCGCCAGCCTTGACCATTTGCCCTTCTTCGAAATTGATCTTCATCAGCTCGCCGCCAACCCGGCTGCGCACGTTGATGGTATTGAGCGCCGTCACGGTGCCCAGCGCCTTGTAATACAGCGGGAAGTCCCCGGTGACCGCCGGCGCCACGCGCACCGGAATCGGCCCGGTGCCGCCGCCGAAGCCCGGCCGCATCATCCCCGAACGCCCGGCGTGCCCGGCCGCAGCCTTGTCCCCGCCCTCCTTGTGGGCGGAACCGGCGGGCCAGAATTTCCAGCACAGGACGGCGATCACCAACAGGACAAGCAGGCTGATCAGCCAGCGACGGGATTTGCGGGAGGACGATTGCATGGAGTGATTAACCATTGGGCGCGTGGGCTTCTATTACGGGAGGCTGAACGATAAGCACTGACTGGATTTAAGCAAAGCAGCTTTACCGGCAATTTACCTTGCACTTACGTTTCAAGGTGTGAGGCAAAACCCTGATACACAAATGAAAACGGCCTGGACAGGGCCAGGCCGTTAACAATTGTAAAAGCCTTACTTGAGAACGGACAGTGCCGCTTCGTAGTTTGGCTCTTCAGCGATTTCCTTGACCAGTTCGCTGTGCAGAACGTTGTCGTTCTCGTCCAGCACGACAACGGCACGGGCGGTCAGGCCTTTCAGCGGGCCGTCAGCGATGGCCACGCCGTAGTTTTCGATGAACTCGGCACCGCGCACGGTCGACAGGTTCTTCACGTTTTCGAGACCTTCGGCACCGCAGAAACGCGCCTGGGCGAATGGCAGGTCAGCGGAAATGCAAAGGACCACGGTGTTGGCGAGTTCGTTGGCCTGAGCGTTGAACTTGCGCACGGAGGTTGCGCAGGTCGGGGTGTCGACGCTTGGGAAGATATTGAGGATTTTGCGCTTGCCGGAAAAGTCTTTCAGGGTGACGTCAGACAGATCGCCGGCAACCAGAGAAAAGGCTGGCGCCTTGGAACCGGCTTGTGGCAACTGGCCGTTGACTTGAACCGGATTGCCTTTAAGGGTGACTTGAGCCATGACTGGAGTCCTTCTGATGTTTTTGATTGGAAAGCATGCAAGAGGCGGAAGTTAACCATGAAATGACCCAGCGAGCTAAACCCTTCGTTGAATTGTTGGGGGTGAGCGCGAGAAATTGTATACAAAGCGGCGACCTTATTAATGGGTATTGGGCAATACCTCAAGTCTTGTTGCGCCCCGGCCCCTCACCCCAGCCCTCTCCCCAGGGAGAGGGAGCCGAACTATGTTGAATGCTGAATCTGCGTTTGGCTGGGCTGAAATGTTGAACCGGCTACTTCGATCTGGCCCGCTTCGGCCAATGGATTCGGTGAAAGATCAACAGGTCGCCAGAACGTTTCAGCATCCCCCAATCAGTCCCCTCTCCCTTTGGGAGCGGGCTAGGGTGAGGGGCTTTCGAGCGAACATCCGACCTTCATTCCAGCGATGTAGCTTGAGTCTGCAAACAAAACGCTCAGGTAGACCGACAGGATCATCATCGCCAGTATCTTTTCACAACCCATTGTCGATTCACGTCCCGCCCATTCGACTAAACAGCGAATCCCCCGACAATCCACGGAGTCACCACCATGCGTTTCATGATTCTTGTCAAAGCCAGCGCCGATTCGGAGGCCGGTGTCATGCCCAGCGAAGAACTGCTGACCGCCATGGGCAATTTCAACGAAGCACTGGCCCAGGCCGGCGTTCTGGTCAGTGCCGATGGCCTGCATCCGAGCAGTAAAGGCGCACGGGTCAGGTTCTCCGGTGACCAGCGCAGCGTGATCGACGGCCCGTTCATCGAAACCAAGGAGCTGATCGCCGGCTACTGGGTCTGGGAAGTCAAATCGAAGGAAGAAGCCATCGAGTGGGTCAAGCGCTGCCCCAATCCGATGCCTGGGACCGAGGCCGAAATCGAGATCCGCCAGATATTTACCGCGGAAGACTTCGGCGCCGAGTTCACTCCCGAGGCGCGAGCGCAGGAAGAAAGGATCCGTGAACAAATGATGAAACCAAAGAATTAATCCATTCAACTGGCTAACCCCCGATTAGCTGCTAGCGTCAGACAGACGTGTCCTACAGGCTTGATTAAACAAGGGATTACGCCGTAACGGCCAACAAGTGCCGAGTTATCCGTAAGCCGTAGGGAAAATCGGGGTGTGTCCGGCCGCCAATCTCCAGGCCAGCATCAGCTCAAGCTGGAATCTAAAGCTCGCCCCCCAAAAACCGCCCCGAAGGCAATGGCTTCAGCGTCAACCTGACCCTGGCATTTTTCTAGACTCGGCCACAAAGGACTGTCCCCATGACCGCGCTCAGCGACCTCAACGCCCTGCAAGCCAGCATCGCCGAAGCGGTGCTCGGTCAGGATCAAGTCATCCGGCAGATCCTGCTCGGCCTCTTGGCCAACGGCCATTTGCTGCTGGAAAGCCTGCCGGGGCTGGCCAAGACCCGTACGGTCAAAGCCCTGGCCAAACACCTCGACGCGAAAATGAGCCGCATCCAGTTCACCCCGGACCTGCTGCCCTCGGACATCACCGGCGCCGAGGTGCTGCATCAGGTCGAAGGCAAAAACGAAATCCGTTTTCAGCCCGGCCCGCTGTTCGGCAACCTGATTCTCGCCGACGAGATCAACCGTGCCCCGGCCAAGGTCCAGGCGGCCCTGCTCGAAGCCATGGAGGAACGCCAGATCACCGTGGCCGGCAACAGCCATGCGCTGCCGGAGTTGTTCATCGTCGTGGCGACGCAAAACCCGATCGAGCAGGAAGGCACCTACACGCTGCCGGAAGCGCAGATGGACCGTTTCCTGATGAAGGTGCTGCTCGATTATCCCAGCGCCGAAAACGAAAGTCAGGTGCTGCGCCTGTTGCGTAACGAAGAGTTTGCCCAAGGCGCAAGTACCGCGCCGGCGAAGGGCTTCAACCTCGCTCAGGAGGTGATTTTCGCGGCGCGCAAGGAAGTCAGCGCCGTGCACGTCTCGCCGGCCATCGACAGCTATCTGATCGACCTGATCAATGCCACACGCTACCCCGCCGATTACGACGAAGATCTGGCACGCTGGATCGCCATCGGCGCCAGCCCGCGCGGTGGTATCGGTCTGGACCGTTGTGCGCGCGCCGATGCATGGTTGCAGGGGCAGGATTTCGTTTCCCCGGACAACGTCCGCGCGGTGGTGCATCCGGTGCTGCGGCATCGCCTGCAACTGAGTTACGACGCAGTCGCCGACGGCGTCAGTGCCGATCAGGTGCTCGATCGCATCCTTGATAAAGTCGCGATTCCGGCATGAACACCGACGGGCTGGTTTACGTGTCTCTGGCGCAATTGATGGCGCTGGAGTTCAAGGCCCGTGATCTGAGCTTTCTTGCCCGCCAGCCACGCGCCAGCATTCTTGCCGGCAACCATGCCTCGCGGCTGCGCGGGCGCGGTTTGAACTTCGATGAGCTGCGCCGCTATCAGCCCGGCGATGACTTGCGTCACCTCGACTGGCGCGCGTCCTTGCGCACCGGCAAACCGGTGGTGCGTACCTTCACCGAGGAACGCGACCGCCCGGCGCTGATCGTCGTCGACCAGCGCATGTCGATGTTTTTCGGGTCGCAGCGCAGCTTCAAATCCGCCCTCGCCGCCGAACTGGCGGCACTGGCAGCGTGGATGGTGTTCAATGCCGGCGATCGGGTCGGCGGGTTGGTGTTCAACGATCAGCGCATCGACTGTGTCGCGCCGTTGCGCAGCCGCAAACGCGTGGAGGCGTTGCTCAGCCGTGTCGCCGAGCACAATCAGGCGCTGAACGCGAGCAACCCCGACGCTGAAGACGAAGCACAGCTGGACACCGCCCTGCAACGCTGCCTGGCACTGGCCGGGCATGATCATCTGATCTGCATTGTCAGCGACTTTGCCGGAGCCGGCCCGCGCACCTTGCAGTTGCTGCGGCAACTGGCGGCGCACAACGATGTGATCGCCTTGCAGGTCTACGATCCGTTGGCGCTGAAGTTGCCAAACAATGGCCGCCTGTTGGTCACTCAGGGTGAGTTGCAGGTCGAGTTGGCGGTCGACAAGCGCAACGTACGCCAGCCGCTGGGGGATTTTCTCAGCGGTCGCCTGCAAGACGTCGCCAGCCTGCTGCGCCGCAGTCAGGTGCCGCTGATGATGTTCAGCAGCGCTGAAACCGCTCACGAGCAGCTACGTGCCGAACTGGGCAAAAGCGCCGGAGCACGGCGGTGAACCCGAACATCCCCAGTATTGACCAGCTCAAGGAGCTGAGCCTGCCGGCACCGGTCAGCTACGCGCCACAAACGTGGGGTTGGTGGGTACTGCTGGCGATTTTGATGCTGGCTGCATTGCTGATCGGGCTGAGGCGTTATGGGCAATGGCGCAGAGACGCTTACCGACGCGAAGGCCTGGCGCGACTGGCGCAGTTGCGCGGGCGCAGTGATGATTTGAATGCCTTGCGCGAACTGCCGGAACTGCTCAAGCGCGTGGCGCTGTCCATGCCCACATCATCACAAAGATGGAACCCGATCCCTGTGGGAGCTGGCTTGCCAGCGATGAGGCCATCAAATTCAGCATCGGCGTTGACTGACAGCACGCCATCGCTGGCAAGCCAGCTCCCACAGGGTATTGCGGCGCTAACGAAGGATGATTGGCAAGCCTTCCTGCAACGCCACAGCAAAAAACCGCTCCCCGCCGATTTCAGCACTCAACTCGCGCAACTCGCCTACGCCCCCGACGACACCCTGCGCGCCCTGCCCGCGCCGCAACGTCAGGCGCTGTTCGACATCTGCCAATACTGGGTGGAGCATCACCATGTGGCAGCTTGATTACCCGTGGCTGTTGCTGCTGATGCCGCTGCCCTGGCTGGCTTACCGCTACCTCCCCGCCTACAACGAAGCGCGCAGTGCCGTGCGCGTGCCGTTCTTTGCTGCGATGAGCCGCGCGGTCGGCGAAGCGCCGGGCGTTGTCGGCAGCCGCCGCAATCACTGGCAACTGCTGCTCAACCTGCTGGTCTGGGCGCTGATCCTGCTCGCCGCTGCGCGCCCGGTTTTTGTCGAAAAGCCCCTTGAACGGCAACAACCGGTACGCGATCTGATGCTCGCCATCGACCTCTCGCAGTCGATGGAAACCGAAGATTTCACCAATGCGAACGGCGCGAAAATCAATCGCCTCGCAGCGGTCAAAGACGTCGTGCAAGGCTTCATCGACAAGCGCAAGGATGATCGCCTCGGCCTGATCGTGTTCGGCAGCGGCGCCTATCCGCAGGCCCCGCTGACCCTCGATCACGCCAGCCTGTCACTGCTGCTCGCCGACACTGGCATCGGCATGGCCGGCCCCAACACGGCGATTGGCGACGCCATCGGTTTGAGTCTCAAGCTGCTGGATCAGGCCCACGAGCAGGAGAAAGTGCTGATCCTGCTCACCGACGGCAATGACACCAGCAGCGCGATCACCCCGGACCACGCGGCACAAATGGCAGCGAGCAAAGGCGTGATCATTCACACCATCGGCATCGGCGACCCGAGCGCCTCGGGCGAGGCCAAGGTCAATCTGCCGGCGCTGGAACAACTCGCCCAAAGCACCGGTGGTCAGTTCTTCCGCGCCGAAGACCGCAACGCGCTGAATCAGGTTTACGACACCCTTGATCGCCTCACGCCGCATCAGGTCAAAACCCTCAGCCATCAGCCGCAGCGCGAACTGTTTTATTGGCCGTTGGCTGCCGCGCTGCTGATTCTGGCGCTGTATCACCTCGGCGCCCTGTTGCGGGTTCGCCTGGTTTTCGCTCGCCAGCGCGAGGAGGCTTGAAATGGAGATCAACCTCAGCGATCTGCACTTTCTACGCCCAGCATGGTTGCTGCCAGCGCTGTTCGCGGCGTTTTTACCGCTGCTCTGGCGCCGCGGCCGCGACTTGCAACGACAGCTGCGCGGGCAGATCGCCGAACACCTGCTGGCACATTTGTTGGTCACGCCTGAAGATCACCAACGCCTGCGCCCGGTGCATGGGCTCTGCGCGTTGCTGATGCTTGGCGCGATCGCCGCTGCCGGTCCGACCTGGGAACAGGACCGCCCGGACTTTCTCGAAAACCGCGCACCGCTGATCGTCGCGGTGGATCTGTCGCCGTCGATGGACGCCAGCGATGTGCAGCCAACCCGGCTGGAGGCGGTTAAACACAAGCTGCACGATCTGATCCAGCGTCGTGCCGGCGCGCGCACCGCACTGATTGCCTACGCCGGCAGTGCGCATCTGGTGTTACCGGCGACCGATGATCCTGCGCTGCTCGATACCTTTATCCAAGCGTTGAACACGGGGCTGATCGATAAACCGGGCAAGAACGTTAGCGCCGTGATCGATCAGGCGAAACGCTTGCTCGACGCGGAAAAGACACCCGGCACCCTGCTGCTGCTCACCGACGGCGCCGACACCGCGCAGCTCGGCGTCCTCGATCAGCGTTTGCGCGGTAGCGCCTTGCAAGTGTTGGTACTCGCGGTCGGCAGTGTTGACGGCGGCGTCATTCAGGGTGCCAACGGCCAACCGCGCAGCGATGACAACGGGCGCCCGGTGCTGGGCAGCTTCGATCAGGCCGCGCTCAAGCAACTGGCGTCTGCGGTTGATGCACCACTGGGCAGTCTGACCCTCAACAACGACGATCTGGACTGGATCGAATTGCACGCGCAACGGCACTTTCAGACCAGTAGCGCCGAGCAGCGCGAATTGCACTGGAAGGACGCTGGCTACTGGCTGTGCTGGCCGCTGTTGTTGCTGGCGCTGTTCAACGTGCGCAAGGGCTGGAGCGTCAATTGGCTGCCCGCACTGTTGCTGACCGCGGGGCTGGGCTGGCCAGCAGCGCCGGCGCA
Source organism: Pseudomonas sp. 15C (assembly GCF_055484735.1). Taxonomy (NCBI): domain Bacteria; kingdom Pseudomonadati; phylum Pseudomonadota; class Gammaproteobacteria; order Pseudomonadales; family Pseudomonadaceae; genus Pseudomonas; species Pseudomonas sp. 15C. Next base: position 36,290 of record NZ_JBUDGD010000047.1, read on the forward strand.
GGCCAACGCGCTGACCGACGCTTTTTTCACCCGCGATCAACAGGGCCGCTGGGCCTTCGAACACGATCACTTGCCGCAAGCGGCGGCGCTGTTTATCGACCCGTACTGGAAAGGCATTGCGGCGTATCACGCGGCCGATTACGACCTCGCACTGGCGACCTTTGCGCGGCTGGACACGCCGCAGGCGTATTTCTATCTGGGCAATATTTACGTGCGCCGTTTCAAGTTCGATCAGGCCATCGCTGCGTATACCCAAGCCTTGAAACTGCAACCGCAGTTCCCCGAAGCCACGGCCAATCTGGCCCTCGCGCAGGCGCTGCTGCAAGACACCGAAAGCGCCGAGCAGAACGTCCCTGAAACCAAACCCGACGAGGTGAAATTCGACAAGGCACCGGGCAAGGGCCAGAGCAAAGCGATCAAGACTGAACAAGCGGCGTCCGATGCGCTGTGGTTGCAGAACCTGACCACCTCGCCGGCGAAGTTTTTGCGGCAGAAGTTCAGGTTGCAGGATCAACAGGCGGCAGCCAGTCGATGATTTTTTTCAGACCTGCTGCCGCCATCGCTGGCAAGCCAGCTCCCACAGGGTATTGCAGAGTAGTCAAATCTCGCCTTAACACAGTGAGCCCCTGTGGGAGCTGGCTTGCCAGCGATGGGGCCCGATCATTGATCACAAAAATCAGCTTGCTAATGAGCTGCCTGTTCACACTTCAGGTCTTCGCCGCCGAACCCCAACTCAAGGTCCACGCCCATCTGCAACCGGCCGAAGGCGCGATGGTCGGCGGTCTGGTCGAGCTGCAACTCGACGTTCTCACCGACACCTGGTTCACCAGCGCCGCCACCCTGCCCGATCTCAAGCTCGACGGTGCCTTGGTCACACCGCCGGACGGTCAGGCGCAGCACCTCAATCAGTCCTTCGACGGCGTGGCCTTCAGTGGGCTGCGCTACCGCTATCTGATCACGCCGAACGTCGCGCAAACCTTCGCTATTCCGGCCCTGACCGTGCGCGCCACGCCCGGCCAGGCCAGTGCTGAACTCAGCGCCCAAAGCCAGCCGCTACAGTTCGGCGCTACCCGGCCGCCAGGTTTTGCCGCCAGTGAAACGCCGCTGGTAGCGACCGCGCTGCGCTTTACGCAAGAAATCGTCAAGTCGGCCACGCTGCTGAAAGTCGGCGACAGCATCAGCCGGCAGTTGACCCTGCAAGCGGACGGCGCGTTGGCGATGGCCCTGCCAATACCGTCACTCGGCGATGTCGGTGGCCTGAGTCGCTATGTGCAAAACCCGCAAGTCAGCGCCATGGACGACGGTCGCGGCAATATTCTCGGCGGGCAGCGCATCGACAGCGTCAGCTATCGCGTCGATCAGGCAGGTTCATACACGCTGCCGGCGCTCGAGATGAAATGGTGGGACGCTACGGCGAAACAACTGCGCAGTGCACAAGTACCGGCGGTCACCTTCGAGGCAGTGGCGAACAGCGCTTATCAGCCGGTGTTTTCGATCACTGAAGACCTCAAGCAACTGGGTCGCGATCAACTGCGTTTTTCCACCCGCTGGTTGCTCTGGCTGAGCGTATTGGTCGCGTTGATCAGCGCCGTTTATCTGCTGCGCCCTGCGTTCACTCGCGCCCGGCAGCGCTGGCTGGCACGCAGGCACGCCAGGCAGATGGCGTGGCTGCAATCCCCCGCGTTCGCCTGGCAACAAATCGATGGCCAGTTGCAAGCCCGCCCGGCGCAATTGAGCGCCCTGTATCTGTGGCTGCGGCGCAGTCGACTGGGGCTGAAACTGGTCGAGGCCGGGCCGCGCCTGCAGGGACTGTTACGCGGGCTTTACGGACGTCAACCGACCACTGAGCAAACACTTGTTCAACTGCGCCAATCCTTGACTACGCTTCAAAGTCAGGCCGAACAGCAGCAGGTAAAAACGGCCTCGGCGCTGCGTCCGCTCAACCCTGTTCACGAGAAGGATTTCCCATGACGAACCCGATGCTGTACCGCCAACGTTTCGGACTCGCCTTGCTGTTTGCACTGGCCCTGCCGTTGCTCGCCCAGGCCAGCGAGCCGCTACCGTCGTGGCAGGAAGGCCCGGCGAAAAAAAGCATCATCGAATTTGTCCAGGCTGTGACCGACCAGAGCAGCAAGGACTTCGTCAAACCGGCCGACCGGATCGCCGTGTTCGACAACGACGGCACGTTGTGGAGTGAGCAGCCCGCCTACTTCGAACTGCTCTTCGCCTTTGACGAGATCAAGCGCACCGCGGCGCAGCATCCGGAATGGAAAACCACGCAACCCTTCAAAGCGGTACTGGAAAGCGATCACAAAGCCCTGGCCGCGACCGGTATGGAGGGCGTGCTGAAAATCGTCGGTGCCACCCACACCGGCATGACCACCGAAGCTTTCGATGACTACGCGAAAACCTGGCTGAGCCAGGCGCGCCATCCAAAGACCGGCAAGCCGTACACCGAAATGATCTTCCAGCCGATGCTGGAAATGCTCGACTACCTGCGCAGCCAGGACTTCAAGACCTACATCGTTTCCGGTGGCGATACCGGCTTCATGCGTGCGTTTGCCGAGAAGGTCTACGGCATTCCCCCCGAGCAAGTGATCGGCACCACGTTCATCACTTCCTTCCAATACGAGGACGGCAAGGCCTCAATCCTGCGCACGCCGAAACTGGCGCACAACGACGACGGCCCCGGCAAACCGGAAAGCATCGACGCGGTCATCGGCAAGCGCCCGATCCTCGCCTTTGGCAATTCCGACGGCGACCTGCAGATGCTGCAGTGGACGGCCGCCGGGCCAGGCAAACGATTCATGGGGCTGGTGCATCACACCGACGCCAAACGCGAGTGGGCCTATGACCGCCAATCGAGTATTGGCCGGCTCGACCTGGCCCTCGACGAAGCAGAATCCCGCGGCTGGACCGTGGTCGACATGGCTGCCGAATGGCGGCGTATCTACCCGTTCGAACCGCTGGCCACCGAGCAGGTGCAATAAAAGAAAGCGTGCTGCAGGACTGCAATAAACGTTTGTCGCAAAAACAACCACCCCCGCGAAAGGAGCAAGTCATATGACTCGCATACGCAAGTGGCTACCGAAGCTCGCCCTCGTGGCGACGTCGGTGATGGCGTTGTCGGCAACCGCCACAGCGGCTGAAAAACCCAACATTCTGGTGATCTTCGGCGACGACGTTGGCCAGACCAACATCAGCGCCTATTCCATGGGCGTGGTCGGCTACAAGACGCCCAACATCGACCGTATCGCCAAAGAAGGCATGATCTTCACCGATTACTATGCGGAAAACAGCTGCACGGCCGGGCGATCCTCGTTCATTACCGGGCAGACGCCGTTGCGTACGGGGCTGTCGAAAGTCGGCATTCCGGGCGCACCCGTAGGCTTGCAAAAACGTGACATCACCATTGCCCAGGCGCTCAAGGCGCAGGGTTATGCGACCGGTCAGTTCGGCAAGAACCACCTCGGCGACAAGGATGAGTACCTGCCGACCAACCACGGCTTCGATGAATTCTTCGGCAACCTGTATCACCTCAACGCCGAGGAAGAACCGGAACGCCCGTATTGGCCCAAGGATGATGCCGAGTTCGTCAAAACAACCTCCCCGCGTGGCGTCATCCACAGCTTCGCCGACGGCAAGATCGAAGACACCGGCGCGTTGAACAAAAAACGCATGGAGACCATCGACGACGAAACCACGGCCGCTGCACAGGCCTTCATCGAGAAACAGGCCAAGGCTGATAAACCCTTCTTCGTCTGGATGAACACCACCCGCATGCACGCTTTTACCCACGTACGCGATTCAATGAAGGGCCAGAGCGGCATGCCCGGCAATGACTACGCCGACGGTATGCTCGAACATGATGGTGACGTGGGCAAACTGTTGAAAACGCTCGATGACCTGAAAATCACCGACAACACCATTGTGGTCTACACCACCGACAACGGTCCTAACCAATGGTCGTGGCCAGACGCTGCCACCACGCCGTTCCGCAACGAGAAAAACTCCAACTGGGAAGGTGCGTATCGGGTGCCGGCAATGGTGCGCTGGCCGGGCAAAATCAAACCGGGCGAAGTGTCCAACGAGCTGTTCTCGGGTCTGGACTGGTTCCCGACCTTGCTCGCGGCGGCCGGTGAAACCGATGTGACCAACAAATTGCTCAAAGGCTGGGCGCCGACGTCTGGAGGCAGCACCTTCAAAGTCCATCTGGATGGCTACAATCAGTTGCCCTACCTGACTGGCCAGAGTCCGAAGAGCGAGCGCAAAGAGTTCTACTACTTCAATGACGACGGCGTACTGGTGTCGATGCGCTTTGGCAACTGGAAAGCGGTGTTCTGCGAGCAGCGCGCGCCGGGCGGATTCAAGGTGTGGAGCGAACCGTTCGTATGCCTGCGCGTACCGAAGATTTTCAACCTGCGCATGGACCCGTATGAACGTGCCGACATCGTCTCCGACCAGTATTACGACTGGACGACGAAGAACGTTTATCTGACTGAAATGGCCGTTGGCAAGTCTGCCGCATTCCTGCAGACCTTCATCGACTATCCACCCAGCCAGAAACCGGCGAGCTTCAGTATCGACCAGATCCGTGCGGCAGTAGACGCTAAAATCGCTGAAAAAATGAAAGCTGCTCAGTAACACCGTTGCACCGCCGCTCGCCCTCGTCGGCGGGCGGCCCTTTTGACTTGAGACCGTGTCGCCTCCATCGCGGGCAAGCCCGCTCCCACAGGTATCTCTGTGGTTCACAAAACCGGTAATCACCGGAGTTCCTTGTGGGAGCGGGCTTGCCCGCGATGAGGCCGGCACTTTCATGATGATTTTCGAATCGAAACAAGGCCCCCGCAATGTCCACACGTATCGCCAGCAAGCCGTCGGCCATACCCGCCTCGCCCAGCGCCGCTGAGACCCTGCTCGTCCCCGCCATCCTGCTGTGCATTTCCGGTGCTGCCGCGCTGGTTTATCAGGTGCTGTGGATCAAGCAGTTGTCGCTGGTGGTCGGGGTCGAGGTGTATGCGATCACCACGGGCATCAGCGCCTTTTTTGCTGGGCTGGCCATCGGCGGCTGGGTGTTCGGGCGGTGGGCCGACCGCGTGGCGCAACCGTTGTTGCTGTATGCCGGGCTGGAGGTGCTGGTGGCGATCCTCGGGGTCGGCGCCACGGTGGGCATGAGCCTTGCGGCCAGCGCGTTTGCCTGGCTGCAAAGCCATGTCGGCGTGTTCGCCTGGCTGTTGCCGTTCACCCTGGTCGGCATTCCCGCCGTGTTGATGGGCGGCACCTTGCCGGTGCTGGTGCGCGCGCTGGCCAACGATCCGGGCAAGGCTGGCGGGCAGTTGTATGCGGCGAACACTTTGGGGGCGATCATCGGCACTTTGCTCGCCGCGTTTATGCTGATCGCCAGTCTCGGCGTTCGCGGCAGTGCGTTGTTTGCGGCGATGCTCAACCTGCTCGCGGCGGCCGGCGCATTGTGGTTCGCCCGCCAGCATCCAGCCGCTGTGACAACCCCCATCAAACATCACGCTGAGAAAGCGCCGGACCGCACCGCGCTGTGGCTGTACTCCGTCGCCGGTGGCGTGGCGCTCGGTTATGAAGTGGTGTGGTCACAATCGATCGTGCAGTTCATGAGCACACGCACCTATGCCTTCGCCGTGGTGCTGGCGACCTATCTGGCCGGTTTGTTCATCGGCAGCGCCCTGCTCGCCCGCCGCGTCGAGCGCATCCGTGATCCGTGGGGCGTGTTCGGTCTGTTGATTGCCGGCGCCGGGCTGGTCGCGTTGCTGGAAATCGCCCTGCTCGGGCGCTGGCTGGTGCTGGCACAGAGTCAGGCAGAAACCTGGTTGTTGAACATGGGAGCCAGCGAACTGGCCGGAATGAGTGCGCGCTTTGCCGTGGCGGCGCTGAGTATCGTGTTTGTGCCGACCCTGTTGCTGGGCGCGGCGTTTCCGTTGGCGTTGCGTTTGAGCGTCGGCCAGCAGCGCGTCGGCCGGGACGTCGGCGCGGTGGTGGCGTTCAATACGCTGGGCGGGATTGTCGGCGTGATGCTCTGCGGTTTTCTGCTGATCCCTTGGCTGGGTCTGGTGCGCACCTTGGGCCTGCTGGCGATGATCGCCGCAGGCATCGGTTACTTCGCCGTGCGCAAAGGGCATCACGTCAAGAAAGGCCGGCGTCAGGCCGTGGTGGCATTGGGGCTGGTCACCGTGGCCGTGGCGCTGTTGACCCCGGCCGAAAAACTCGCCAGCCAGCTGCCCGGTGCACGCAATGGCACCCTCGCGTTCTACGAAGAAGGCCGTGGCGGCACCGTTGCGGTCGTCGCTCAAGGTCGCGGCGCGAATACGTTCCACCGTTTGTACATTCAAGGCGTATCCAACACCGGCGATGCCATGCCGTCGCTGCGCTACATGCGCATTCAGGCACTGCTGCCGCTGCTGATCCACAACGGCGAACCGCGCTCGGCCCTGGTGATCGGTTTCGGCACCGGCATTACCGCCGGCGCCCTGCTGCGCTACCCGGGCCTGCAGCACCGGGTGGTTGCCGAGCTGTTACCTGCCGTGGTCGAAGCCGCGCCACTGTTCAAAGGCAACTTCAACGCCGCCAGCGACCCCGGCGTGGACGTGCGCCTGCGCGACGGCCGCCAGGAACTGCTGCGCAGCGCGCAGACCTACGACCTGATCACCCTCGAACCGCCACCGCCGTCAGCCGCCGGTGTGGTCAACCTGTATTCGCGCGACTTCTACCAACTGGCCGCCAGCCGCCTGCAACACCAGGGCATCGTCGCGCAATGGCTGCCACTGCCGACGCAGAACATCGACGACTCGCGCTCATTGGTACGCAGCTTCCTCGATGTGTTCCCCTACGCCTCATTGTGGACTAGCGAATTCCACGAAATGCTGCTGGTCGGGTCGCTGCAACCCATGACCCTCGACGCGGCGAAAATCAGCGCACGTATCCAGCAGGACAGCGTGCGCAGCACCTTGCAGGATGTCGGCATCGGCTCCGCCGCCGCCCTGCTCGCCACCTGGGTCACCGACCGCGCCGGCCTCGAACGCTTCGCCGCCGACGCCCCCGCCGTGACCGACGATCAACCCCGCATCGAATACGCACCGTGGGTGCGCCGCCAGGAAATCACCCGCGTGCTGCCGGCCTTGCTTGACCTGTACCAACCGCCGCCACTGGTGAACGCCGATGGCGGATTCACCGAACGCCTGCAAGCGCACCGCCAGCGCCTGATGCAATTTTATCGGGCGAGCCTGCATGCCTATGACGGTGATCGCGATGCCTGGGCGCGGGATATTCGCGCAGTCATGCAGGGGGATGGCGGGAACCCGTATTTTCGCTGGTTTGTCGGGCAGTGATGTGGCGCCTGTTGGGGCGCTATCGCCAGCAGGCTGGCTCCCACAGGTTTCGCGGTGGAGGCAAGGCTTGGGACAACATACGAATTCACAGTGGGAGCCAGCCTGCTGGCGATGGCGGTGGTTCAGGCAAATGTTTGACTCAGTCTGAAAATCAAAAGCCCCTCACCCTAACCCTCTCCCGGAGGGAGAGGGGACTGACCGCGGTGATTGGCAGATATACGCCAACATGCAATACCGAGTTGTACACACAATTTGAAAAGCCCAAAGATCGGCTCGCTCTCCAGAGGGAGAGGGCTGGGGTGAGGGGCAGCCACACCACCAATCCAAAGCCAACCACCCGCTTCTAACCACTCAACAATGAGCGTTAGCTCGAGTGCTCTTGATCTTGCCTAACCAGCGACATCGGAAGGCTGAGTGGAGGGATTGATCCGGGCGTGGGAGCGTAGCGACCGTCTGGCGCAGCCA
>NZ_JBUDGD010000048.1:0-43887 GCF_055484735.1 Pseudomonas sp. 15C
AGGCTCACTCCTACAGGTTGAAATGCGTTCCCCTGTAGGAGTGAGCCTGCTCGCGATGGCGTCTTTGTATGCGCTGAAAATTACCGGGTAGGTTTAACAGTAACCGGCGCCTTGCCCTGCTTCATCTGCTCCAGCAACGGCGCACACTGGTTCGGCTCGCCACCGCTCGGTGCGACCAGCGCCAACAGCCCGGCCGCCGGAGCAGCGATCACACCCAATGCAACCATGCCCGCGCCACGCAACATCAATGGCACAGCCTTCACCCCGGCATCCGGCTTGATGAACTTGCCGCGCACATACAGCGGCGAGCGCAGGGAGATCAGGCGCCAGCCCTTGGATTCCGGCGTCACCGTCAGGTCCAGTTGCTCAGTGGCCATGTTTGCCGTGCCGTCGATGTAGATGATTGCGTTCTCGGTATCAAAGACAAACAGCTGCGTGGTCGCCAGCCCGGTCTTGATATCGAAGTCGGCAGCAGCGCAATTGATCTTCACTTCCTTGTCGCCAAAGATCTTGCCGACTACGTAATTGCCGACGTTGAGCCCGGCCAACTCCATCAGCTCGCGGCTGATAGCGCCGTCGTTGATCAACATTTTCAACTTGCCGTTGGCGCCGCCGAGCAGCTTGGCCACCGAGTTGCCGCGGCCGCTGATATCCGCATCGCCATTGAGTTCACCGAAACTGGTCTTCATCGGTTCGAAGGTCGGGAACAGCTCCTTGAGCTTGAACTTGCGCGCGGTCAAGCGGGCCCGGCCCTCCAGCGGTTCGGTGCGACCATTGAGGCGGATCTGCGCATCCAGATTGCCACCGGCCACGCCAAAGCGCAGCGGCTCAAGGCTGAGTTCGCCGTCGTCGAGTTTCAAATGGGTGTAAAGGTCGGTGAATGGCAGCTTTTCGCTGTGCACGATGCGCTTGCCGGTGAATTCGACGTCGGCGTCCATGGCGCGCCAGCGATCGGTCTTGAACTCCTCGACTGGCAGCACCTTGTCGGTCGGTTGCTTGCTCGCGCCGCCACGGGCCTTTTGCTCGGTGTTGGAATCGGCGCCAATCAGCGGCGCGAGATCGGCTAACAGCAATTGATTGGAGAGCAACGCGCCGCTGAGTTTCGGCCGTGGCTGGCTGGCGACATAGGTCAGGTCACCATGAATGTCGCTGTCGCCGATCTTGCCGTTGAATTTCTCGTACGTGAACTTCGCTCCGGCCTCGTCATGCAGCTTGGCGATCAGATGGCCGTCGGTGGAGTACGGCGGCGTGTCCGGCAGGGTCACGCCGGTCAGCGGGTAGAGATTGCCGAGGCTGGCGCCGGCCAGTTTCAGGCGCAAGTCGAGGGCGCCGAGGTTGAGCGGGTCGGTCAGGGTGCCGGCCAGTTCGACGCGGGTGTCGCCGATCTGCGCCTGCGCCTGCAACGGGAAGGGCTTGCGCGCATCCTGCAGCGCCAGCAGCCCGCCGATCTTGCCTTGGCCGGTCAGGTTCTGGCCGTGATACTGGCCTTTGACCTTCAGGGCAAAGGCATAATCCTGTGGCGCACCGCCCTTGTCCTGCGCGGTTTTCGCCGCTTTGGCGCCGACGATGTCGCTGTACGGAATCGGCTTGCCGAGCGGATCGATCAGCACATCGAGGCGGGTCTTGAGGGTCTGATCATCAAGGGTGACATGGCCCTTGTCGAAACCGATGGCGCCGATGTCGACCACCCAGTTCGACGGTTCGGCGTTGGGGTCTTTCGGATCAAACTTGAACACCCAGTTGGCGCGACCGTCAGCCAGGCGTTGCAGCTGGGCATTGGGTTCGGTCAGGTCGATACGCGGAATCACCACGCGCTGCGTCAACAAGGCCAGCGGCGAGATGCGCAGCTCGACTTTTTTCAGGGTGACCATCTGCGCCTGTTTCGACCAGTCCGGGTTGCCCAGGCTCAGATCCTCGGCAACCACGTGTGGCCACGGCACCCAGGCGCGCCAGCCGCCTTCATCCGGCTCGCGCTGCCAGATCACCGCCAGGTTGCCATTAATGGCAAACGCGCGGTGCAGCTCTTCGGAGACTTTGCTGTTGAGGGTGGGTTTGATCCGGTTCCAGTCGAAAAACACGATGATCAGAATCAGCACTACCAAGAGCAGTGCGAGAGTGGCGAAGGTCCAGCTGAAGATTTTTCCAGTGCGCGTCATGCACAAAGCTCCTGATCACGACCGCACGCCTGGATCCCGACGTACAGTTTGAAACGGCAGACCGAAGCGGCCCTCATGCAGTCTGTGACTGGCGAAAGGCCCGCAGGTTTAATTGAAAGGCAGTTTAAGCCATAAAAAGACCAGCAAAACTGACCGATTGGTCGAGCAGTGTTACCGCGACCCGCACTTTTGCGAGGCGCGAGTGAGTCGAAAATACCCACCTCGGTGCAAAACCACCGGCCGCAAAGGCCCGATCTAGAGCCTTCGCGACGAACAATCAATTCTGTTGATTATTACCATTGCGTTTATGAACTTTTATATCGACTTATCGAGAGTAGCATTGCCCTCGTACCCACTTTATCGCCCTCCCAAGGAGCAACCCATCATGAAACGCCAATTACTGCTCAGCCTTACCCTGTCGATGCTAGCCAGCACTGCTTTCGCCCTGCCCGCTGCCGATCAGGCCACTCCGCAAGTAAAATCCAGCCACTCGGTGTTCAGCCAGACCGTAGCCGCCGATGGTTCCGACCGCACTCCCCAAGGCCAGACCCTGGCTGAAGGCGGCCGTGATCGTCTGGAAGAAAAAGGCCTGGTGCAAGACGGTTCCGATCGCACCCCACAAGGTCAAGCTTTGGCCTCCGACGGTAGCGACCGCACTCCACAAGGTCAGACCCTGGCGTCCGATGGTAGCGACCGTACCCCACAAGGCCAAACCCTGGCGTCCGACGGTAGCGACCGCACTCCACAAGGTCAGACCCTGGCGGATGACGGTTTCGATAAAACCCCACTGGGTCAGGCAATCGCCGAAGGCGGTGGTGACCGTGTGATCGAACGCAACAGTGCCTTGAGCTAAGCCCATGGCGGCCTCGAAAAAAAGCCCAATCCCCGGATTGGGCTTTTGACTTTTCTGCCCCGCTGCAACGCCTGCCCCACCTTCTCCCGTTCGACGCCGGCAAAGCCGATTTGCTAGAGTGCGACGCTTGTCCTGCCAAAGAACACGCCCTGCGATGCTGCCCCGCGCCGAACAGAAACAACAGACCCGCAACGCCCTGATGGACGCTGCCCGCCACTTGATGGAAAGCGGCCGCGGTTTCGGCAGCCTGAGCCTGCGTGAAGTCAGTAAAACCGCCGGCATCGTACCTACCGGTTTCTATCGACACTTTGCCGATATGGACGAACTGGGTCTGGTGCTGGTCAGCGAAGTAGGCCAGACCTTCCGCGAAACCATCCGCCTGGTGCGCCACAACGAATTCGTCATGGGCGGCATTATCGATGCTTCGGTGCGGATCTTTCTCGACGTGGTCAGCGCCAATCGCTCGCAATTCCTGTTTCTGGCCCGCGAACAATACGGCGGCTCGCTGCCGGTGCGTCAGGCGATTGGCCGCTTGCGCGAGAACATCAGCGCCGACCTCGCCGCAGACCTGGCGTTGATGCCCAAACTCCAACATCTGGACATCGCCGGTCTGAGTGTGATGGCCGACCTGATCGTCAAATCAGTATTCGCCACCTTGCCGGACATCATCGACCCGCCCGCCGAAGCCTTGCCCGAGCATCTGACCCCGCAGGCGAAGATCACCCAGCAGCTGCGCTTCATCTTTATCGGCCTCAAGCACTGGCAGGGGTTGGGCAGTACCGAATAACCGCAGCCACCCCCATCTCCATGTAGGAGTGAGCCTGCTCGCGATAGCGGTATGCCAAGCGAAGCATCTCTATCTGACACACCGCTATCGCGAGCAGGCTCACTCCTACAAAGGTGCAGCAGCGCCGCATTGATTTGGTGCATGACAAATTCTTCACGCACCAAAACCTTCCAGAAACTTCCCGCCTGTTGAAAGATCAGCCACGCGCCGACAGTCATTTCCTACAGATCGGCCGATTGGCGCGGCCCTTGCTCTAGCCTGATCATTGTCCATTGCTGGAAGATTTCCGATGCTGGTGATTCACCGCAGAATCGACCCTCAACCCGTCTGGGCCGCCGAGTTGCACCTGACCTTCGAAGCGCGCAGCAAGAGCCGTTTGCGCTGTTTCAGTGCCGAAGGCGAAGACGTCGGGTTGTTTTTGGAGCGCGGCCAGCCGCCGCTGTTTGACGGCGAGTGCCTGCAAGCCGAAGACGGCCGCATCGTGCGGGTCTGCGCCCGCCCCGAGCAATTGCTGCACGTCACCTGCGCCAACGCGTTTGAACTGACCCGCGCCGCCTATCATCTGGGCAATCGTCACGTTGCCCTGCAAGTCGGCGATGGCTGGTTGCGCCTGCTCGACGATTACGTGCTCAAGGCCATGCTCGAACAACTGGGTGCGCAGGTCGTTGCCATCGAAGCACCGTTTCAACCGGAACACGGCGCCTACGGCGGCGGCCATCACCATTCACGCCATGGCGACGAAGACTTCAATTACGCGCCGAAACTCCATCAGTTCGGCGTTCGCCTGTGAATCCGGCCTGGGCGCTGTTGCGCCTGGCCAGTCCGCAGTTGCCGATTGGTGGTTACAGCTATTCGCAGGGCCTGGAAATGGCGGTGGACAACGGCCGGGTCAACAACCCCGACAGCGCGCGCCGCTGGATCAGCGATCAGTTGCTGCTCAACCTCGCGCGCTTCGAAGCGCCGCTGCTGCTTGCGCATTGTCAGGCCGCCGCCGATGAACACTGGGCCGAGCTGCTGCAGATTTGCGAACGCCATCGCGCCAGTCGCGAGACTCGCGAGCTGCATCTGGAGAGCCGACAGATGGGCTACTCGCTGCAGCAACTGCTCAACGGCCTGCCAGAGCTGGACGCGCCCGCGCGTGCCTTTCTTGAACAATGCGCCGAACCCCATCTGGCCCTTGGCTGGGCGCTGGCCGCGCGCGCCTGGCAGATCAGTCCGCAAGACGCGCTCGCCGCGTGGCTGTGGAGCTGGCTGGAAAACCAGCTCGCGGTGCTGATGAAAACCCTGCCGCTTGGCCAGCAAGCCGCGCAGCGCCTGACCAGCGAACTGCTGCCGCTGCTGCAACAAGCGCAGCAGGACGCGACCCGCATAGATCCTGATCACCTCGGCAGCGCCGCATTCGGCCTGTCCCTGGCGTGCATGGCCCATGAGCGCCAGTACAGCCGCCTCTTTCGCTCTTAGGAGAACCATCAGATGAATACACAACCCCTGCGCGTCGGCATCGGCGGCCCGGTCGGTTCCGGCAAAACCGCATTGACCCTGGCCCTGTGCCTGGCCCTGCGCGAACGCTACAACCTCGCCGTGGTGACCAACGACATCTACACCCGCGAAGACGCCGATTTCCTTGTGCGCAACGAAGCCCTCGCCCCGGAGCGGATCATCGGCGTGGAAACCGGCGGCTGCCCGCACACGGCGATCCGCGAAGACGCCTCGATCAACCTCGAAGCGGTCGATCAATTGAACCGGCGTTTTCCGGGCCTCGATCTGATTCTGGTGGAGTCCGGTGGCGACAACCTTTCGGCGACCTTCAGCCCGGAACTGTCCGACCTGACCATTTACGTGATTGACGTCTCGGCCGGCGACAAGCTGCCGCGCAAGGGTGGCCCGGGGATCTGCAAGTCCGACCTGCTGGTGATCAACAAGATCGATCTGGCGCCGCTCGTGGGCGCCTCGCTGGAAATGATGGACAGCGACACCCAGCGCATGCGCAACGGCAAGCCGTTCGTCTTCAGCAACCAGAAAACCGGTCAGGGCCTTGAGCAGATCATCGCTTTCATCGAACGCCAGGGCCTGCTGAGCGCAGCCTGATCCACTTATCAACAAGGAAGCTTATCCATGACACTCAAACGCATTCCTGGCGCGCTTGCGCTGCTGCTGGCCCCGGCGCTGGCCTTTGCCCATCCCGGGCATGGCGACAGCGGTCTGATCGCAGGCATCAGCCACCCGATCGGCGGCCTCGATCATTTACTGGCAATGCTCGCCGTTGGTTTGTGGGCGGCGCAACAGCAAGGCGCGGCACGCTGGGCGCTGCCGTGCACGTTTGTCGGCACCATGCTGATCGGCGGCCTGCTCGGCTTTGAAGGGCTGGAATTACCGGCGCTGGAAAGCGGCATTGCCGCCTCGGTGCTGGCGCTGGGTCTGGCGGTAGCGTTGGCGGTGCGTCCGCCGCTGGTCATGGCGGTGGCCGCGACTGCGCTGTTTGCGTTGTTCCATGGCGTGGCGCACGGGCTGGAACTGCCGGAAATGAGCAGTCCGTGGGCGTATGCAGCGGGTTTCGTGGTCGCCACGGCCGCTTTGCATGCCGCCGGTTATGGCGTGGTGCGCGTGTTGCCGCAGGCTGCGGCGCCGCTGGTGCGGTTGGCGGGTGCGGCGTCGGCAATCACAGGCGCCTGGCTGCTGGCAGGCTAATCTGTATCGCCTGAACCGGCCTCATCGCTGGCAAGCCAGCTCCCACAGGTTATTGGGAAAGTCCACAATTGTGTGAACACCCAATATCCTTGTGGGAGCTGGCTTGCCAGCGATGACGGCCGATCAGACACCAAACCTTTAAAGGCCGCTGCTCTGCTACCATGTCGCGCAATCGCCCTTGCCCGTGACGACGTCCGCTCATGCCCCACGCTTGCCGCTCCACCGCCCTGCCTGAATTGACCGCCCTGTTCGGCGCTGTGCAACAGCACTTCGTCAACGTGATCGTGCCCCTTTGGCAAGGTCCGGGCTGGAACGCCGACATGGCGTTGCCCTTCGAAGCGCTGGACGCCGCACAGCAACCGCTGCCCGTGCAACGCTATCGGGCCATGGCCTGCGCGCGACAGCTTTACCTGTTTTCCAGCCTGATCGGAGTTGTGGATAACGCTGAAGTTCGCGCGGCAGCGCTGTTCCGTTCGCTGCAACGGCATTTTCACGATGCCGAGCACGGCGGCTGGTTCTACAGCATCGATGCCCAGGGCAAGCCGCTCGATCAGCGCAAGGACCTCTACACCCACGCCTTCATCCTGTTCGCCTGCGCGCATTACTGGGCAAAGTCCGCTGATCCGCTGGTCGAGTCGACATTGAATGCCGCGCTGGAAATCATCGGCCGTCGCTTCGCCACCGGCGATGGTTTGTATGAGGCGTGTCTGGATCGCAACTGGATGACGCTGCAAACCGGTCCGCTGCAAAACCCGCTGATGCATCTGGCCGAAGCGTTCCTCGCGACGCTGGCCGTGCGCGAAGATCCGCAGACCCAAAAGGACCTGCTCGAATTATGCACAGCGATGCACAAGCACTTCGTCGATCCGCAATATGGCGTATTGATGGAAAAGCCGCTCGGCGCTGTGGATAACTGGTACGAGCCGGGCCATCAATTCGAATGGTATTTCCTGCTGCAATCCTCGCCGCTGCTACGTGACTCGAAATTGCACCGGGCACTGGATCGCGCATTTGCCTTTACAGAGCAGTACGGTGTGCTCGATGCCTGCGGCGCGGTGCGCGCCATGCTTGATCTGGAAAGCAACGGCCGGCCGCGGGATTCGACTCAGCGGATCTGGGCTCAGGCGGAATACCTGCGCGCGCTGACATTGCGCCCGGACAGTGAAGCGGCGGTGCTGCGCCAATTGCAGGCGTTGCAGCAGCGGTTCCTGCATGCCGGCGGCTGGTATGAGTGTCGGGATGAGCAGGGGGAAGTCAGTCGCAAGGACATGCCTTCCACCACGCCCTATCATTTGGCGACGTGCTACAGCGGTCTGGCTGAATATCTGCGCTGACCGATAAATTGCTTTCGCGAACAGGCTCGCACACAGGTGAACATATTCCAATGTGGGAGCCAGCCTGCTGGCGATCAGCAGCGGCGCAGTTTCAAGCCTTGTTCCGCTCAATGGCAAATCCAGCCCAGGTCTGGCTCACCGGCATCAATTCCAGGCTGTTGATGTTGATGTGCGCCGGGGTGTTCATCACCCAGAAGATTGTCTCGGCAATGTCCTGCGGCTGGATCGGCTCGGCACCGGCGTAGGTCGCGTTGTAGCGCTCCTGATCGCCGGCGAAACGTACCAGCGAGAACTCACTTTCACACAGCCCCGGCTCGATGTTGCTGACCCGCACGCCGGTACCCTGCAAGTCGCAGCGCAGGTTCAGCGAGAACTGTTTGACGAAGGCCTTGGTCGCGCCATACACGTGGCTGCCCGGATATGGGTAGTTACCGGCGATGGAGCCAAGGTTGATGATGCCAGCGCCGCGGCCATGACCGATCAGGCGCGGCAGCAACAGGCGGGTCGCATACATCAGGCCTTTGACGTTGGTGTCGACCATGGTGTCCCAGTCATCCAGATCGCATTTCGGCGCTGGATCGACACCCAAGGCCAGCCCGGCGTTGTTGATCAGGCCGCGCAGGGTGGCGAACGACGGTGGCAGGTTGGCGATTGCCTGCTCCATCGCCTGGCGATCACGCACATCCAGGACCAGACCGTGCACTTCGGTCTGCTTCGACAGTTCGGCGCACAGTGCATTGAGGCGTTCTTCACGACGGCCGGTCAGCACCAGTTTCCAGCCAGCCTCAGCAAAACGACGGGCACAGGCTTCACCAAAACCGGAGGTCGCGCCGGTAATAAACAGGGTGTTGGACATCGTGTTCTCCTTGCTTCGGCCACCGCAGCAGCCCTTGGAATAGAAAATCAGCAGGCAGCATGCCCGCCCGCGCTTTTACGGGCAACTGCCACAAGCTGTATAAAAAACAACCAAACCTGTCGACGCCGCGGCCAGCGTGGCTTGCAGCCATATACGCGCATGTTATCCACAGTCGGTTCCACAGTTTCCGGGGGCAAGTGGAAATGCGCAAAGCCACGCCACACAAGGCTTTGCGGGCGAAACAGAAAGTTTTTTGCTTGACCCGACAGTACCAGTTATGCCGGACAGGGCATTCTTCACGATAGAGCGCTCAGCGCAGTGATTGCGCAAGGCCAGTGCTGACGGCCCTTGGCGAAGTCTTTCCAGAGTTTAATCACAGACTTATCCACAGGCATGCGTGCAGCAGAAAGGCCGTGCTCGCGGCACGATAAAAGGGTTGACAATGGCGCTTGCCGCTCCCTCAAAATCACCCGATCAAAAAACGATCAATCGCCTACAAGCCCCGTCATACAAGGCCTTCAGCCGACTACACCCACGTTATTCACAGCCAGCTCCACAGCAAACGGGGACAAGTCAAAACCGTGGAAAAACAGGCCCTTGCAGCGTCTATATGTCGCGCTTTGGCAGCTTGGTGGATTTGTTTTCCACAATTCTGCTGGGGGGCATTGCTTTACCTGTGGGAGCTGGCTTGCCAGCGATGAGGCCGGCACGCCCGGCATCAGGTTGAATGGTGAACCGCTATCGCTGGCAAGCCAGCTCCCACAGGGGTTGTGATGGATTCAAGAGATAAAAAAACCCCGACATTCGCATGTCGGGGTTTGTGGACAACTTGTGATTAATCAGTGCCCGCCCAGATAGGCGTTACGCACCTCCTCATTCACCAGCAACTCTTTACCAGTGCCGGACAGGCGGATTTCGCCGTTGACCATGACATAGGCGCGATCCGACAGCTTCAGCGCATGGTTGGCGTTCTGCTCGACGAGGAAGATCGTCATGCCGGTTTTCGCCAGTTCGCGCAGCGTTGCGAAGATCTGCTTCACTACGATCGGCGCCAGCCCCAGGCTTGGCTCGTCGAGCAGCAACAACTTCGGCCGACTCATCAACGCCCGGGCGATGGCGAGCATCTGCTGTTCGCCACCGGACATGGTCATTGCCCGCTGGGTGCGCCGCTCTTCGAGCCGTGGAAACAGCTCGAACATGCGCTGCATGTCCTCTTTGGCGTATTTGTCGCCAATCGGGATGGTGCCCATCAGCAGGTTTTCCTCGACGGTCATGTCGGGGAATACCCGCCGCCCTTCCGGCGATTGTGCGATGCCGTTGGAAGCGATGTAGTGCGATGACTTGTGCGTAATGTCGACGCCTTGATAGAGAATCTGCCCGCCCGCCGCGCGTGGCTGGCCGAAAATCGACATCAGCAAGGTCGATTTACCGGCGCCGTTGGAGCCGATCAGGCTGACGGTCTCGCCTTCGTTGATCTGCAGCGAAACGCCCTTGAGCGCCTGGATCGGGCCGTAGAACACATCGAGGTTTTTCAGTTCGAGGATGGGTTGGGTCATGCCACTTCCTCTTCATCGGCGCCCAGATAGGCCGCGATCACTTTCGGGTCGTTGCGGATCGCGTCGGGCCCGCCTTCGGCAATCACGATGCCGTGGTCCAGTACCACGATGTGGTCGGAAATGCTCATTACCATGCCCATGTCGTGTTCGATCAGCACCACGGTCAGATCATGCTCGTCACGCAGCAGCCGGATCATCGCGCTCAGCGCTTCGGTTTCCTGAGGGTTGAGACCTGCGGCCGGTTCGTCGAGGCAGATGATCTGCGGCCGCGTGCACATGGCCCGGGCGATTTCCAGACGGCGTTGCTGGCCGTAGGACAATTCCCCGGCGAGGCGGTTGGCGCAGTCGACCAGATCGACCACTTCCAGCCAGTAGAACGCGCAGTCCAGCGCATCGCTTTCGGCCTTGCGGTAGCCCTTGGTGTTGAGGATGCCGGCGAGCATGTTGCGGTTAACCCACATGTGCTGGGCCACCAGCAGGTTTTCCAGCACCGACATTTCCTTGAACAGGCGAATGTTCTGGAACGTCCGCGCCAGACCGGCACGGTTTACCAGATGGGTGCCGCCGAACATCTTGTAGTACAGGCGACTGAGGAAGGATTTCGGCGAGACGAAGTCGGTCGGTTTGAACGACTCGCCCAGCAACTGGATGACGTTGGTCTGCTGGCCGCGCACGTTCAGTTCGATCTTGCCGCCCGACGCCTTGTAGAAACCGGTCAGGCAGTTGAACACCGTGGTTTTGCCGGCACCGTTGGGGCCGATCAAAGCGAAGATCGAGTTGCGTTTGACCTTCAGGCTGACATCGCTCAAGGCCTTGATACCACCGAAGTGCATCATCAGTTTTTCAACGGAGAGTACGACTTCACTCATGGCGCAGCCCTCTCGTAGTGAATGGCACCTTTGCGTGGTTTGACCCCGGAGCGGCTGATGCGGATCAGCCCGCGTGGTCGCCAGATCATCATCAGCACCATCAGGATGCCGAACAGCAACACGCGATATTCAGCGAAGCCACGCAGCAGTTCCGGAGCGACGGTGAGCACGAACGCGGCGATCACCACACCGATGGTCGAGCCCATGCCGCCGAGCACGACGATGGCGAGGATCAGCGCCGATTCGAAGAAGGTGAACGAGGTCGGGTTGACGAAGCCTTGATAGGTGGCGAAGAACACCCCGGCCAGCCCCGCGGTCGACGCACCGATGGTGAAGGCAGACAGTTTGACCAGTACGTGGTTGAGGCCCATAGAGCGACAGGCAATTTCATCTTCGCGCAACGCTTCCCAGGCACGGCCGACCGGCATCTTCACCAGACGATGCTTGATGTACAGCACCGCCAGCACCACGAGGAACAGCACCGCGTAGATGAAGTAGTACTTCACGTCCGGGTTGTAGGTCAGGCCGAAGAACTCGTGAAACGGTACTCCGCCATCCTTCGCGCGCTTGCCGAACTCCAGACCGAAGAACGTCGGCAGTGGCGCCGGCATGCCGTTCGGGCCGCCGGTCAGCGACAACCAGTTGTTCAGCACCAGACGAATGATTTCACCGAAGCCCAGGGTCACGATCGCCAGGTAGTCGCCGTGCAGACGCAATACCGGGAAACCGAGAATGCAACCGGCAAGGCCCGCGGTGATTGCCGCCAGTGGCAGCACCGTCCAGAAACCCAGGCCGAGATACTGGTAACCCAGCGCCAGACCGTAGGCGCCAATGGCGTAGAACGCCACGTAACCCAGATCAAGCAGACCGGCCAGACCGACCACGATGTTCAGGCCCAACCCCAGCAGCACGTAGATCAATCCGAGAATGACCACCCCCAACAGATAGGAGTTGGAAACAAACGGCACGATGATCGCCAGCACAATCATCAGCGGGATGATCCAGCGCAGCCGCGACTTGTAATCCGGCGGCAGCACGTGCACGCCGGAGCCGCTGCTTTCGAAGCTGTCGAGGATTTTCAGGCCCTTGGGGGTTTGCAGGAACAGGCTGAGGGCGAAGCGGCCGGCCATGACGATGGCAATGATCCACGCCACGCGGGTCGATTCCAGATTGAAGCTGTAGCCGTCGAGCACCACGCCGACAATCGGTCCGAACACAATCAGGGCAATCAGGCCGGCGAGAATCGCCTCGACCAGGCTTTTTTTGATATCGATGGATTTTTCAGTGGTTGTTGAAGACATCGCTTACACCTTCGACACAAGAGGACGGCCCAACAGACCTTGCGGTCGGAAGACCAGAACAAGTACGAGCAGCGAAAAGCTGAACACGTCTTTGTAGTCGGAGTTGACCAGGCCGGAGAACAACGACTCGGAGATGCCGAGGATGATCCCGCCGAGCATCGCACCGGGCAGCGAACCGATCCCGCCGAGTACCGCTGCGGTGAACGCCTTGATGCCGATGATGAAGCCGGCATAGAAGTCGAAGGTGCCGTAGTTCATGGTGATCAGCACGCCGGCCAGTGCCGCCATGGCTGCACCGATGATGAACACATAGGAGATCACCCGGTCGGTGTTGATCCCGAGGATCGAGGCCATCTTGCGGTCTTGCTGGGTGGCCCGGCACATGCGCCCCAGCTTGGTGTATTTGATGATGTAGGTCAGCAACCCCATGCCGACAAAAGCGGCGATCAGGATGAAGACTTTGGTGTAGGTCAGTTGCACGAAGCCGGTCCCGACTTCGACACGCCAGGCACCGGTCAGCAGGGTAGGCACGCCCTGTTGTTTGGCGCCCTGGGCGATCTGTGCATAGTTTTGCAGAATCAGCGAAATACCGATGGCGCTGATCAGCGGTGCCAGTCGAGTCGAGTTGCGCAGGGGTTTGTAAGCGACTCGCTCGATGACCCAGCCATACACCGCCGTAACCACGATGGTGAAGATCAGGGTGCCGAGCATCAGCAGCGGGAAGGATTCGATACCGAAGTAAGCCAGCAGAGCCAGACTGATTGCCGCCAGGTAAGCGGAAATCATGTAAACCTCGCCGTGGGCGAAGTTGATCATGCCGATGATGCCATAGACCATTGTGTAGCCGATGGCGATCAGGCCATAGACCGACCCGAGGGTCAGGCCGTTGACCAGTTGCTGCAGGAAAATACCATCCATAACGCAATCTCACGCAGTGAGAACCTGCGCACCCTGGGCGCGCGGTTCTTCTAGGAAAATTACAGATTTACGTCGGAGCAATGTCGGAGTGTGATCAGTTCGACCACCACTGAACCTTGTGGGAGCTGGCTTGCCAGCGATGGCGGTGGATCAGCCAACTTGTGTGTCGATTGACCTGACGCCATCGCGGGCAAGCCCGCTCCCACAGGGTTTCAAGTGAGACGACTGATCACCTCAGCCCTTACTTCTGTTTTTCCAGCTGGTGGTATTTGCCGTCCTTGTCCCACTGGTAAACCACGTAGTCGGAGACTTTCAGGTCGCCCTTGGCGTCCCAGGTCTTCTCGCCCATCACGGTTTTCACCGGGTTGGCTTTCAGCCACTTCGCGGCCGCTTCGCCGTCGTTTTTCTTCGCACCGTTGAACGCCGCTGCCAGGGTCTGGACCGAGGCGTAGGCGTACAGGGTGTAGCCCTCAGGCTCGGTGCCGGCCTTGCGGAAAGCATCCACTACGGTCTTGCTGTCAGGCAGCAGACGCGGGTCGGCGCCGAAGGTCATCAGCACGCCATCGGTGAATTGCGGGCCGCCAGCGGTGGTTACCAGTTCGTCGGTCACGATGCCGTCATCGGACATGAACTTGACGTCTTTCAGGCCTTGTTCACGCAACTGGCGAACCAGTGGACCGGCTTCCGGATGCAGGCCGCCGAAGTAGACGACATCGGCACCGGCGCCACGGATCTTGGTGACAATGGTGCTGAAGTCTTTCTCGCCACGGGTCAGGCCTTCGTACAGCACCGGTTTGACGCCGCGTTTTTCCAGTTGAGCCTTGGTGGCATCCGCCAGGCCTTGGCCGTAGGTGTCCTTGTCGTGCAGCACGACGACTTTCTTGCCTTTGAGCATGTCGACGATGTAATCGCCGGCGACGATGCCCTGCTGGTCGTCACGCCCGCACATGCGGAACATGGCGCTCAGACCGCGCTCGGTGACTTGCGGGTTGGTCGAGCCCGGGGTGATCGCGATGATCCCGGCTTCGTCGTAGATTTCCGAGGCTGGAATGGTCGAAGAAGAGCAGAAGTGACCGACCACGCCGGCGACTTTCTGGTTGGTGAGGTCCTTGGCAACCGTCACGGCCTGCTTCGGCTCACAGGCGTCATCGCCCTTGACCAGAACGATTTTCTCGCCGTTGACGCCGCCCGCCGCGTTGACTGCATCAGCCGCTGCCTGTGCCCCTTTCATGTACTGCTCGCCAAACGCCGCGTTGGCGCCCGTCATTGGACCCGCTACACCGATCTTGATATCAGCTTGAGCAAACGCAGAAACACCCAGCGCAGCAGCTACTGCGAGGGCCAGAAAGCCTTTCTTGTAAAACGTCTGGGACATGAGGTGGTGCTCCAAGGTTTTTTTTAGTTGGCACTGCGACTTCACTTCACTCAAAGCTCAGAGCAAGGCCCGTGCCAGCGGTTTTTTATTCTTCAAAAAGTCGCTGCTTTCTTGTTATTTCGACTGTTTCGTTCCCATTTTCATTGGGCGTGCAACCGTCTAAACCGCGGAAGGTGAAACCATTGTTTTTTTCAGGCGCAACCCTTGTGCGCCATCATTGCAACCGCAGCGGCAAACGACGTGCAACCAGCCTGTAACAGCCCGCGTCACCGAACTGCACACTGCTGGTGCGGGACTGCTACAACCCGCACCATTACAGGCTAGTCGCTCGATTCAAAAGCGCCGCTTCCGGCAACAAATTTCAACACTCAAATGACGATGCGCAGACACTGGCCCGCGTGATAGAGCGAAAAACCGGCCTCGTACAGGCAACTGCGCAAGCCGACGCCGGCCAGGGGCTGCATCGGTGCAAAGGGAATCGGCAATGACTGCGGGTCGCCATTGCACAAATAATCGGCGAAAGCTTTGCCGACCACCGTGCCGGTGGTGACGCCGCGGCCGTTGTAGCCGGTGACGGCCACCAGCCCCGGTGCCGGTTCGAACAGGCGCATCAGGTGATCGGGCGTAAAGGCAATGCGCCCGGTCCAAGTGCATTCCCATTCGACCGGCTTCAGATTGGGGAAGTAATGCTGCTGCACCCGGTCGGCCCAGGCCTTGAGAAACCAGGTCGGTTTCTGATTGCCATTGCCGAGGCTGCCCAGCAACAGACGCCCTTCCCTGTCACGGCGAATGCTGCTCAGGACCTGACGGGTGTCCCACGAACCCTGCCCGCCGGGGAGAATTTCCTGTGCGGCGTCTTCGCTCAGCGGGACGGAAGCGACCTGATAGTAATAACCGGGAAAAAAATTGCGCTTGAGCTCGGTCCAGTCGCCTTCGGTGTAGGCATTGGAGGCGATCACCACTTGCTCGGTGAGCACCGAGCCTTGTCCAGTCTGCACCGACCATTGCTGGCCGACGCGTTCGAGACGGGTGACCGGCGAATGATCGAACATCTGCCCGCCGAGCCCCAGTACGACGTTGGCCAGCCCGGTCACATACGCCATCGGGTTGAGCGTGCCGGCACGACGGTCGAGTAGCGCGGCGGCGATTTTCTGCGTACCGGTGGCTTGCTCGCAGGCCTTGCCGGTCAGCAGTTCGACCGGCGCGCCACGGCGCTGCCATTGTTGCTCGCGACTGCGCAGGTCCGCCTCGCCCTTGGCGTTGTGCGCCATGTGCAAAGTGCCTTCGCGGCGCAGCTGACAGTCGATGCGGTATTTATCCACAAGGCTGAACACCAGCGCCGGCGCCGCACCGAGCATGCGGTTGAGCTGACTGCCGACCGCTTCGCCGAAGCCGGCTTCGATCTCGTCCGGTGGGATCCACAGGCCGGCGTTGACCAGACCGACGTTGCGCCCGGACCCGCCATGCCCGGCGCGATGTGCCTCGACAATGCAGACGCTTTTACCTTTTTCCAGCAAGTGCAGCGCCGCCGACAACCCGGTGAACCCGGCGCCGATCACGCAGACATCGACCTTGACCTCGCCCCTGAGCGCGGTGTGATCCGGGCGTTGCGGCGTGAGCTTTTCCCACAGACATTCTTCGCGTAACGGCATTGCCAAGCTCCTGTCGGAGCAGCTGCAAGCTTCAAGCTACAAGCAGCAAGCCGATCTGCTTGTAGCTTGGGACTTGATGCTTGCCGCTGCTTAATCGAATGTAATGCCCTGCGCCAATGGCAGCTCCAGCGAGTAGTTGACCGTGTTGGTCTGCCGGCGCATGTAGGCGCGCCAGGCGTCGGAGCCGGATTCGCGGCCGCCACCGGTTTCCTTTTCACCACCGAACGCGCCGCCGATTTCCGCACCGCTCGGGCCGATGTTGACGTTGGCGATGCCGCAATCGCTGCCGACCGCCGACATGAATCGTTCGGCCTCGCGCACATCGGTGGTGAAGATGCACGACGACAAGCCTTGCGGCACCGCATTGTTCAGGCGCAGTGCTTCCTCGAAATCGCTGTAGCCAACCACATAGAGAATCGGCGCGAAGGTTTCACTGCAGACCACGTCGCTCTGCTCGGGCATTTCGACGATGGCCGGCGACACGTAGTAGGCGTTGGGGAACTGATCTTCAAGTTGACGTTGGCCGCCGAACACCCGACCGCCCTCGCTCAACGCTTGCTCGAGCGCGTCCTGCATGTTTTCGAAGCTGTGCTTGTCGATCAGCGGGCCGACCAGATTGCCTTGCAGCGGATGGCCGATGCGCACTTTCGAATACGCCGCTTTAAGGCGGGTGACGATTTCTTCTTTCACCGACTCATGGGCGATCAGCCGGCGCAACGTGGTGCAACGCTGCCCGGCGGTGCCGACGGCGCTGAACAGAATGGCGCGTACGGCCATGTCCAGATCGGCGCTCGGGCCGAGGATCATCGCGTTGTTGCCACCGAGCTCGAGAATGCTGCGAGCAAACCGTGCGGCGACTTTTGGCGCCACTTCTCGGCCCATGCGCGTGCTGCCGGTGGCGCTGATCAGCGCAACACGCGGGTCATCGACCAGCGCTTCACCCGCATCGCGACCACCGATGATGACCTGGCAAAGGCTCGCCGGCGCATCGCTGAAATTCTTCACCACGCGATCGAACAAGGCCTGACAGGCCAGCGCGGTCAGCGGGGTTTTTTCCGACGGTTTCCATACCACCGGGTTGCCGCACACCAGCGCCAGGGTGGTATTCCACGCCCACACCGCGACCGGGAAGTTGAACGCACTGATCACCCCGACCACGCCGAGCGGATGCCAGGTTTCGCGCATGTGATGGCCCGGGCGCTCGGAAGCGATGGTCAAACCGTACAACTGACGAGACAGGCCGACAGCGAAGTCGCAGATATCAATCATCTCCTGCACTTCGCCCAGGCCTTCCTGAGTGATCTTGCCTGCTTCCCACGACACCAGCTCACCGAGATCCGCCTTGTATTCGCGCAACACTTCGCCAAATTGCCGCACCAGCTCGCCGCGACGCGGGGCCGGCACCTTGCGCCATTGTTCGAATGCATGATCGGCGCGACTGATGTGCTGCTCGACTTCCGCCGCGCCCTCCCAGTTCACCGCCGCGATGCGACTGCCGTTGATCGGTGAATGCACCGGCACTTTGCCGTTTTGATACAGGGCCGGGTTCACACCGAGACGATCAAGCAATGCGGCAACCATGGGTCACTCCTCAAGCGAAAAACTGAATGTGTGCGGTCGCCTTTTCACGACCGGGCAGGCCTTTAGTTGTAGCGTCCAATCACGGCGGCAACAAACGACCTTTACGCCAGATATCATTCCGTTTATTCATGCTGAGCATAGAAAGACAAGAAAAGGACTGGCCATGCTGAACAAACGCCACTTGCCCTCGATCACTGCGTTGCAGTGCTTCGAGGCGGTAACCCGGCACCTGAGCTTCACCCGCGCCGCGGAAGAGCTGAACCTGACCCAGAGCGCGGTGAGCAAACAGGTCGCGCAGCTTGAAGAGTTGCTGCAGCATTTGCTGTTTCGCCGCGTGCGTCGGCGCTTGCAGATGACCCCGGCCGGGGATTTGTACCTGGTGGAAGTGAGAAAAATCCTCACCCAGGTCGAGATGTCGACGCACTACCTGCGTTCCTACGGCGGCGAAACCGAAGTCCTGCGCGTCTCCACGCCGTCAACCTTTGGCGCGCGCTGGCTGGTGCCACGCCTGAAAGGCTGGCGTTTGCGCCATCCGTCAATCCATCTGGACCTGTGCAACGAGCAGGAAGCGGACGATCTGCTGCAAGGGCGCAGCGATCTTGCATTCTATTTCGGCCAGGGCGCGCGACCGGGGACTGAATGCCTGAAACTGTTCGGCGAGGAGCTGGTGCCGGTCTGCGCACCGGGCAGCCTGCCAGATGCGCCATTGACTGATCCGACGCAACTGACCGATCTGGTCCTGCTGCAAAATGCCTCGCGCCCGCAAGCATGGCACGACTGGTTCGACAGCCAGGGCTACCAAACCGAACACAGCTATCACGGGCCGCGTTTCGAAACCTTTTATATGTGCATCCGCGCAGCGCAAGTCGGCTGCGGCGTGGCGCTGTTGCCGCGGTTTCTGGTGGAAGAGGAACTGGCCGACGGCAAACTGGTCATTCCGTGGGCGCATGCCATGCCCAGCACGGATGCCTACTACCTGGCGTATCCGGAACACGCGGCGGAAGTGCCCAAGGTGCGCGATTTCGTGAAGTGGATGCTGGAGCAGATCGACAGTCCAACCTGAAATCCACCGGTGCCCCTGTGGGAGTGAGCCTGCTCGCGAAATCGGTGTATCAGCTAGAGATGATGTGACTGACCCGACGCTTTCGCGAGCAGGCTCGCTCCCACATGGGTTCTGCGATGTGCTTAAAAAATGCTGGCAATCCCCACCGTTGATATGCGCCACTAGCGCCATCGATATAGACCGCGCCACGGCGCGGCGCACCTGGAGACCCCGTTATGAGCGAGAGTATGTTTGCCGATCGCATCGTGCAGAACCTGCTCGACACCGACTTCTACAAACTGACGATGATGCAGGCGGTGCTGCACAACTACCCCAACGTCGAGGTCGAATGGGAGTTCCGCTGCCGTAACAGCGAGGACCTGCGCCCGTATCTGGCCGAGATCCGCTTTCAGATCGAGCGCCTGGCCGAAACCAGCCTGAGCGGCGACCAACTGAATTTCCTTGAACGCATCAGTTTTCTCAAACCGGATTTTTTGCGCTTTCTCGGGCTGTTTCGCTTCAACCTGCGCTACGTGCAGACCGGCATCGAGAACGGCGAGTTGTTCATCCGCCTGCGCGGGCCGTGGTTGCATGTGATCCTCTATGAAGTACCGTTGTTGGCGATTGTCAGCGAAGTGCGCAACCGCCATCGCTATCACGACATGTCGCTGGAGCGCGCGCGCGAGCAGCTGTACCGCAAGTTCGACTGGCTGAGCGCCAACGCCTCGCCCGACGAATTGTCGCAGCTGCAAGTCGCTGATTTCGGCACCCGCCGGCGCTTCTCCTATGGCGTGCAGGCCGAAGTGGTCAATGTGCTCAAACACGACTTTCCTGGCCGCTTCGTCGGTACCAGCAACGTGCACCTGTCGCGCGAACTCGACATGAAACCACTGGGCACCATGGCCCACGAATGGATCATGGCGCACCAGCAACTCGGTCCGCGCCTGATTGATAGCCAGATCGCTGCGCTCGATTGCTGGGTCCGCGAGTACCGCGGCCTGCTCGGCATCGCCCTCACCGACTGCATCACCACCGATGCCTTCCTCGGCGATTTCGATCTGTTCTTCGCCAAGCTGTTCGACGGCTTGCGCCATGATTCCGGTGACCCGGTGGCCTGGGGCGAGAAATGCATCGCCCACTACCACAAGCTCGGGATCGACCCGATGAGCAAGACCCTGGTGTTTTCCGACAGTCTGACGCTGCCAAAATCGCTGGAGATTTTCCGCGCATTGCACGGTCGCATTAATGTGAGCTTCGGCATTGGTACCAACTTCACCTGCGACATTCCGGGTGTCGAACCGATGAGCATCGTGCTTAAAATGACCGCCTGCAACGGCCAGCCGGTGGCGAAGATCTCCGACGAGCCAGGCAAGACCCACTGCAAAGACCCGAATTTCGTCGCCTATTTGCGACACGTGTTCCAGGTTCCTGCCGATTCCAGTCTATCTAGCAAGGAGTGAATTCATGCAAGCCGTACAGCGTGAGATTGCTGAGCAGCTCAAGGTGCAACCGCCATTCGCCGATGATCAGGCCCTGCAGGCCGAAATCGCCCGGCGCCTGACGTTCATTCAGGATTGCCTGGTCAATTCCGGGCTCAAGACCCTGGTGCTCGGCATCAGCGGCGGTGTCGATTCGCTGACCGCCGGCCTGCTGGCCCAGCGCGCCATGCGTGAACTGCGCGAGAAGACCGGTGACACTGGCTACAAATTCATCGCCGTGCGCCTGCCCTACGAAACCCAGTTCGACGAGCATGATGCACAGGCTTCGCTCGACTGCATCGCCCCGGATGAAATTCAGACTGTGAACATCGGCCCGGCCGTCAAGGCGCTGGCCGCGCAGGTGGGTGCGTTTGAAGGCAAGCCGGCGGCGTCAGTGGATTTTGTGCTGGGCAACACCAAGGCGCGCATGCGCATGGTTGCGCAGTACACGATTGCCGGCGTGGCTGGCGGTTTGGTGATTGGTACCGATCATGCGGCCGAAGCGGTGATGGGTTTCTTCACCAAGTTCGGCGATGGCGCTTGCGACCTCGCCCCGCTCAGCGGTCTGGTGAAAAATCAGGTTCGCGCAATTGCCCGTAGCTTTGGTGCACCGGAGTCGCTGGTCGAGAAAGTGCCGACGGCGGATCTGGAAGATCTCTCGCCGGGCAAACCGGACGAAGCGGCGCATGGCGTGACCTATGCTGAAATCGACGCGTTTCTGCACGGTAAAACGGTACGTGACGAAGCGGCGAAGATCATTGTCGATACGTACCACAAGACGCACCACAAGCGGGTCATGCCGTTTGCGCCTTGATCTTGTGAAGGCATGAAAAAGCCCGCTGGGGAGTGATCCTCAGCGGGCTTTTCTTTGGCCATCGATATTCAGTGAGGCTGATGGCCTCTTCGCGAGCAGGCTCGCACAGAATTACTTGACGACGATGGTGCCTTTCATCATCGAGATGTGGCCCGGGAACGAGCAGAAGAAACCGTAGCCGCCATCAGCCACTTTCGACACGTCGAACGTCAGCGAGTCGGTTTCCTTGGCGCCGATGATCTTGGTGTGCGCGATGATGCGCGCATCGCCTTCCTTCAGGTAGTTCTTGTCGATACCCGCTGCCAGGCCGTCGGTAGCGATTGGCTGCATGTCAGCTTCTTTGCTGATCACCAGGTTATGGCCCATGACGTTCTTCGGCAGGTTGCCGGAATGAGTCAGCTCGACGGTGAACGTTTTGCAGCTCTTGTCGATCACGATTTCCTTGGTGTTGAAGGACATCTGATCGGTGGAGTCAACGGTGGTTTTGCACTCGGCGGCCATCAATTGGCTGCTGGCCAGCGCCAGCAGGGATACCGCAACAACTTTGGAAAACATGGTGAATCTCCAAGGCAGGGTTAACAAAAGCACTAGTGGTGGAAAGACTGCCTGAAATCTTCGCAAGTTCCTATGACTTGTGTCAAAAATTGTATACAACTTTCAGGCTATGACACTCATGGACACAATCTAACGGCCAATTCAGGCGGCTGCACCTATGATCGGCCCATCAACCGAGACGGAGTACGATCATGTTTATCAACGGTCTGTTACGCAGCTTGCTCGCCGCCTACGCCTGTGGCGCCAGCGGCACGTTTGAATCGCCTGAGCGCGAAGTTTAGCCCTTGGTTCGAGGCGTGCCAGCCATTACCCTGTGACGGATCGACTCAGGAGTAAGGCATGTCTCTGAAATCCGTTTGTGTGTTTTGCGGTGCCAATGCGGGCGCTGATCCGGCTTACAGCGAAGCCGCCGTGGCCCTCGGCCAGGCGCTGGCCGAACGGCAGCTGACGCTGGTTTACGGTGGCGGTGCCGTGGGTTTGATGGGCATTGTTGCCGATGCAGCGCTGGCTGCTGGCGGTGAAGTGATCGGGATCATTCCGCAAAGCCTGATGGACAAGGAAATCGGTCACAAAGGCCTGACGCGTCTGGAAGTGGTCGACGGCATGCATGCGCGCAAGGCCCGAATGGCCGAACTCAGCGATGCATTCATCGCTTTGCCCGGCGGCCTCGGCACGCTCGAAGAGCTGTTCGAAGTCTGGACGTGGGGCCAGCTCGGCTACCATCCCAAGCCGCTTGGCCTGCTGGAAGTGAACGCTTTCTACAGCAAACTCACCGATTTTCTCGACCATATCGTCGGCGAAGGCTTCGTTCGCGCGCCACACCGTGACATGCTGCAAGTGAGCGAATCGCCGCAAACCCTGCTCGACGCCCTTGATCAATGGCGGCCGACCGTCACGCCCAAGTGGGTTGACCAAAAACCCGGTTAACCCTCGGGCACCGATACAGGGCAGAATATGCGCCGCTCAACCTCACCTTCGACCTAGAGGATCGCCCATGGCCAAACCCAATTACTCCTTCGCCAAACGTCAACGAGACCTGGCAAAGGAACAGAAGAAAGAGGAAAAGCTTCAGCGCAAGAAACAAACCGCTGAAGAAGCGGCACTTAACCCTGACGGTGAAGTGGCGACGCAAGATGATGTTGATGCACCCGATGCACCGAAAGACCAGGCGCCCGACGCCTGAGCCCCACCGGGTTTGATCAGTGCATCGAACCCAGCGGATTTGTGACAGGGCTGGCGGTTATGCTGCCGGCCCTCACCGCCCCCTTCGCGCACCCCCCCGATTCCCTTGTAGGAGTGAGCCTGCTCGCGATGGCGGTGTGTCAGTCATGATATTCATCGCTGACACACCGCCATCGCGAGCAGGCTCACTCCTACAGTTTGATCTGCGTTAGTCCAGCGGCATCACCGTGACGCTCACTGCCGGGTCATGATTGCCACCCCCCAGAATCACCCCGCGCAGCGGTGAAACATCCGAGAAATCGCGCCCCCACGCCAGGGTGATGTGCTCCAGCGCCGGTTGCACGTCATTGGTCGGATCGAAATCCACCCAGCCCAGCACCGGGCAGAACACCGACACCCAGGCATGCGAAGCATCGGCGCCGATCAGCCGCGGCTGTCCCGGTGGCGGTTGAGTCAGCAAATAACCGCTGACGTAGCGCGCCGCCAGCCCTCGCGAGCGCACACACGCGAGCATCAAATGCGCAAAGTCCTGACAGACCCCGCGTCGGCGCTCCAGCACTTCCACCAGCGGCGTCGCCACCTGGGTCGCCTCGGCATCGAAGGTGAATTCGCTGAAGATTTTTTCCATCAAGTCCTGCACGCCCAACAGCAACGGCCGGCCCGGCGGAAAACAGCTCTGTGAAAACTCGACGAAGCTACGTTTCAAATGTACGTAGGGCGACTGGAACCGATAACGGCACGCTTCGAGCACATCGGCGGGCAACGGCTGGCTGCTGTAGGTCAGCTCGTCGCGGGTCAGTTCCCAGGCAGGCGACTGGTTGAAATCCAGCGCTGGTCGCACCAGCACCTCGACGGTCAGTCGGGCGCCGACCTGCAGTTGGTCATGCGGACGTTCGAATGCCAGGCGGGTCAGCGGATTGCCGAATACATCCCGTTCATCGCGGCGAGACGTAGGCTGCGGACTGATCAGCAGTTGCTGTTCAGTGCAGCGCTGCCAGGCGCATTCACGCGGCCACAGATGCGCCAGTTGTTGCGCCAGCGAAACCGGGCTGTCGTAGTGATAACAGGTGTCATGCAAGATCTGGTAGCGAGCACTCATCAGACGGACACCGTGCGCTGGCTGACATCATCGACATGGGCGAAATGCCGCAGCGCCAGGCGATCGGAGACCTGCCCGCTGGCCTCAGCGATGTCCTGCAGCAGATCGGCCAGCCCCTCAAGCGCCGCACGCACACTGGACTCACCGAATAACGGATTTTCCAGGCAGCCCAGATCGAACCGCGCCAGGCGCTCGACCAGTTCCGCCAGGCCGGCCTCCCGTGGCGCGCCGAAATCATCGTTCAAGCGTTTCAGCGTGCGTGTGACCAGTTTCAACTGGAACAACACTGCGTGCGGGTTTTGCTCATCGAGCAGCAGCAAGTCGAGTACCGGAATCAACTGCGCTACGGCCAGATAGCGTGAGCGATAAGTGATGCTGCTGTTGCCCAGTTCCAGCAGCCATTCCAGCCCGGCCTGATCAAAAGCCCCGGCGCCGCGCAAAAATGCGGCGAGGCTGCTGCTGAGAAACTGCAGACGCTCGATGCGCCGGCCAATCATCAAAAACCGCCAGCCCTCATCGCGGGTCATGTCATCCAGGGCGAAACCGGACAGCGCCGCCAGCGACATCACCAGACGGTTGAGGAAATCCAGCAATTCAGCAAAGTCCGGCGCATCGGTCTCCAACTCCATCGCTTCGCGCTGCAATTCGACCAGCGCTTGCCAGTTCTCCCGCGAAAGCTTGCCGCGCACCTGCGACGCCGCCCACTGCAAGCGTTGCAGATTGGAACGCAGGCTGAATGACCAGTCGTCGCCGAGCAAGGCTGCGAGCAGGCGTTCCGGCAGTTCGCCTTCGTCGGGCAGCAGCGACAGCCGCTCGCCAAGGTCAACGGCGGCCTGCAGCGCTTGCGGGTCATCGCCATCGACATGGCGGGCGAGCATGATCCGCAACAGACGCGCGCTGTCATCGCAGCGCTCGCAGTAGCGACCGAACCAGAACAGATTCTCTACCACCCGTGACGGCAGGTACGGATCACGCCGCACCAGATCGTGGACGCCGAGGTTGCGCTGGCTCTTCCACTGCTCGCCACTCGGTGGCCGATCACCAAGCACCCAGGTGTCCTTGCTCGCCCCGCCACGCTGCATCGACACCACCTCGGCATCGGCTTCGGCGGCGACCCGGGTCAGGCCCCCGGGCAGCACCCGATAGCCATCAGCGCTGGCCACTGCGTACATGCGCATGCCGATGGCCCGCGGCTGCAACTCGCCTTCGTCGGCTTGCCAGACGGGCGCCTGGGACAGCTGCGCCAATTCCTGCGCAACATAGGCATACGGTCGGGCCTGCATGCGCGTGGCCAGTTCCTGACGTTGCGCTTCAGTCAAATCGCGACCGAACACCGGGGCAAAACTTTGTGAGGGAAACGCCGGTTTGATCAGCAGCTCCGGGAGTTTTTCCAGCGCCTGCGCGAGCACCGGCGCTTCGCCGCACCACCACGTGGCAATCGACGGCAATATCAGTTCTTCACCAAACAGGTATTGATTGATTTTCGGCAGGAACCCGAGCAACCCTGGCGACTCCAGCACCCCGCTGCCCAGCGCATTGGCCACCAGCACACGGCCTTGTCGCACCGCTTCTAGCAGACCGGGCACGCCAAGCGCCGAGTCCGTACGCAGCTCCAGCGGATCGCAGAAATCATCATCGAGGCGACGCATGATCGCGTGCACCCGGCGCAGGCCGCTCAGGGTTTTCAGGTAGACCGTGGCATCGCGCACTGTCAGATCGCCGCCCTCGACCAGGGGATAGCCGAGCTGGCGCGCCAGGTACAAATGCTCGAAATAGCTTTCGTTGAAGCGCCCCGGTGTGAGCAGCACCACTAACGGCGCGTCATCGTCACACGGCGCCTGCCGCGCGAGGGTCTCCTGCAAGGTGCGGAAAAACCCGGCCAGATGCTGCACCTTGAGATCGCGGTACAACTCAGGGAATGCGCGCGAGACGATGGTGCGGTTTTCCAGCGCATACCCCGCGCCGGACGGCGCCTGGGTGCGATCAGCCGTCACCCACCAGCGCCCGTCCGGAGTTCGCGCCAGGTCCACCGCGTACAAGTGCAAAAAGGTCTGTTCCGGGGTTGCGACGTGCTGGCACGGCCAGAGGAAGTTGTTGTGGCCGAATACCAGCTCCGCAGGCAGCAGACCTTCGCTGATCAGCCGTTGCGGGCCGTACAGGTCGGCCAGTACCGCGTTGAGCAGGCGCGCGCGCTGGGCAATGCCGGCGGACAATTGCTGCCATTCATCCGCTGCGATGACGTGCGGCAGCAGATCCAGTTCCCACGGCCGATCCGCGCCTTTTGGGTCGGCATAGACGTTATAGGTCACGCCGTTTTCCTGAATCTGCCGCGCCAGCAGTGCCTGGCGCTGAATCAACTGCGCCGGGGTACTGCGCTGCAACTGATCGAACAGCCGCTGCCAATGCGCGCGCACCGCTCCACTGCCATCGAGCAGTTCGTGATAAGTGCCCGCATTCAGCGGGTAGCGGTCTAGCAGGTCAGGCATGGAAAGCTCGGCAGACAGCAAGGAACGGTCAGACTAACGCAGGCACATGACGCCCGGATAGACGAAAAATCTACTCGTCGCCCACGACATGGAAACGTCGCAAATCGAGGGTCATCGGCAGCTCGTCAGTGATTTCGACTGGGGGTGCCGGAAGTTTCCCCGGCGTGTGTCCGACGCGGAAAAACCGTGCCATGCGCCGGCTCTCCGCTTCGTTGGCGTTGACCGGCAACGTCTCGTAATTGCGCCCACCCGGATGAGCAACGTGATACTGGCAACCGCCCAGCGAACGGCTCATCCAGGTGTCGAGCAGGTCGAACACCAGCGGTGCGTGCACCGGGATCGTCGGTTGCAGGCAGTTGGCCGGTTGCCAGGCGCGATAACGCACGCCGGCGACGAACTCACCGACGCGCCCAGTCGGGTGCAGCGGCACCGCAACGCCGTTGCAGGTCAGCAGATAGCGCTGCGGTGGCAGGCCTTTGAGCTTGACCTGCAAACGCTCCAGCGATGAATCGACATAGCGCACTGCGCCGCCCGCCGCGCCCTCCTCGCCCAGCACATGCCAGGGTTCCAGCGCCTGGCGCAGCTCGAGCTCGATGCCGTTGACTGCATAATCGCCGACCTTGGGGAAACGAAACTCCAGGTGCGCAGCGAACCATTCAGCGCGCAACGGATACCCGGCGTTGTTGAGTTCGACAATGACGTCGGCAAAATCCTGCTCGATAAAGTGCGGCAACAGGAAACGGTCGTGCAATTCTGTGCCCCAGCGTGCCAGTTTCGGCGGTGCATAAGGCTCGCGCCAGAACCGCGCCACCAGCGCCCGCAGCAACAATTGCTGCGCCAGGCTCATGCGCGCGTGCGGCGGCATTTCAAAGGCGCGCAGTTCCAGCAGGCCGAGGCGCCCGGTGGCGCCGTCCGGCGAATACAGTTTGTCGATGCAGAATTCGGCGCGATGGGTATTGCCGGTGACGTCGATGAGCAAATTGCGCAGCAGACGATCGACCAGCCATGGCGCGCAGGCCTCGCCCGGTGCGGGCATCTGCGCGAAGGCGATTTCCAGCTCGTACAGCGCATCGTTGCGCGCCTCGTCGACCCGCGGCGCCTGAGAGGTCGGGCCGATGAACAAACCGGAAAACAGATACGACAACGATGGATGGTTGTGCCAGTAACTGATCAAGCTGCGCAGCAGGTCCGGGCGACGCAGGAACGGCGAGTCCGCCGGCGTCGCGCCACCGAGCACGAAATGGTTACCGCCACCGGTGCCGGTGTGGCGACCATCGATCATGAATTTCTCGGTGGTCAGCCGGGTTTGCCGCGCCTGCTCGTAAAGGAATTCGGTGCGTTCGACCAACTCGCTCCACGTCGCCGAGGGTTGCACGTTGACCTCAATCACGCCGGGGTCAGGGGTGATACGGAAGTTGCTCAGGCGCGGATCGCTCGGCGGCTCATAGCCCTCGAGCAGCACCGGGCAATGCAGTTCTTCGGCGGTGGCCTCGATGGCCGCGACCAGTTCAAGATAATCCTCGACCCGCTCCAGCGGCGGCATGAACAGGTACAAACGCCCTTCACGCGCCTCGGCGCAGAATGCGGTGCGGGTCAGCCAGTCGGCGGATTCGTCGATGCCCGGCGCGCGCTCGTCAGTGCTCGCTGGCTCGCCGGGCTGGCTGAGCTGCGCGGCGTCTGGCAATTCGGGGAAGTCCTGATTCGGATCCTGCGGATGAATGAACGGATACTCCGCCGCCTTCACCCACGGCTGCGAAGCAAGCGGCAGACGGTAGCCGAGCGGCGAGTCCCCCGGTACCAGACGGCAATGTTCCTCGCGCAGATACCAGCGCCCGCTCTGCCATTGATCGCCCTTGGCAGTACGCGCCAGCGGCAGCACCTGGCCAATCACCTTGTTCAAGCCCTGACTGAAGACTTTGCGCAGGCGTGCGCGTTCCAGCGGCTCCTCCAGACGTGAATCTTCGGCGCTGACGTTGCTCGGCAACGCACCCTCGCGCCACAGGTAATAGAAATTGTCCTCGTAGGCCGCAAAGACAAAACGCGGCGGCAGTTTCAGCCGTTCGGCGACGCTCGCCAGAAAGCGCCCGGCCAGTTCTCCGTCGGCGCCGTAGTCTTGCTGTTCATCGGCGATCAGCGCGGTGTTGTGCCAGATCGGCACGCCGTCGCGGCGCCAATAGCAGTTGAGCGACCAACGCGGCAATTGCTCGCCGGGGTACCACTTGCCCTGACCGAAATGCACCAGACCCTGCGGCGCGTAGTGGGTGCGCATGCGGGCGAACAGTTCGGCGGAGAGCCGGCGTTTGGCCGGCCCCAGCGCAGCGGTATTCCACTCGGCGCCGTCCGGGTCGTCGATCGAGACGAAGGTCGGTTCGCCGCCCATGGTCAGGCGCACGTCACCCTCAAGCAAGTCGGCATCGATCTGCCGGCCCAGCGCCTCGATCGCCCGCCATTGCTCGTCGGTATAAGGCTTGGTGACCCGCGGCGCTTCCCAGATGCGCTCGACCGACATTTCATGGCTGAACTCACATTCACACGGCTCCACCAGGCCACTGATCGGTGCCGCCGAAGACGGATCGGGACTGCAAGCCAACGGGATGTGCCCTTCACCGGCAAACAAGCCTGACGTTGCATCCAGGCCGATCCAGCCGGCACCGGGCAAATATACCTCGCACCAGGCATGCAGGTCGGTGAAATCCACCTCGGTGCCGGACGGGCCGTCGAGGCTTTTCACGTCGGCGGTGAGCTGGATCAGGTAACCGGAAACGAACCGCGCCGCCAGCCCGAGGTTGCGCAGCAATTGCACCAGCAGCCACGCCGAATCGCGGCAGGAACCGGAGGCATGTTCGAGCGTGTGCTCGGGGGTCTGCACGCCCGGCTCCATGCGGATCAGGTAACCGATGTCCTCACTCAGGCGCTGGTTGAGCGCGACGAGAAAGTCCACCGCCGGTAATGGCGTGCGGTCGATGGCGTCCAGATACGCTTTGAATTTCGGCGTCAATGGCAGGGTTTCGAGGTATGGCGCCAGCTCTTTGCGCTCGTCGGCGGCATAGGCGAACGGGATTTTTTCGGCGTAAGGCTCGAGGAAGAAGTCGAACGGATTGAACACCGCCATCTCGGCGAGCAGGTCGACTTCGATGCGCAGCTCATGGGTTTTCTCGGGGAATACCAGACGCGCGAGGTAATTGCCCTGCGGGTCTTGCTGCCAGTTGATGAAATGTTGCTCGGGCGAGACTTTCAGCGCATACGACAAAATCCGCGTGCGGCTGTGGGCAGCCGGGCGCAAGCGTACGATCTGCGGGCCGAGTTCGACAGCGCGGTCGTAGCGGTAATGCGTGACGTGATGCAATGCGACATGAATCGACACGGCGTGCCTCCTGCGAGCCTGGGCGTATTGGAAAGCGCGCAAGACTTATGCCATGCACAGGCTTGCGCACTTTCGCGGAATGCTCAGGGCAGTACAGCACCAAAATCGAGCGATGCGAGGAAATGGTTTGGCGAGTGTGCTTCTATTTGTGGCAGGCCTGTAAAAGTGTGTCGTGTGTTGCGGCGCCTTCGCGAGCAGGCTCGCTCCCACATTTGCAATGCCATTCCCTGTGGGAGCGAGCCTGCTCGCGAAGGGGCCAGTTGCATCAACGCAATATTGATCGTTCCCACGCTCTGCGTGGGAATGCAGCCCGTGACGCTCCGCGTCACAACCCTGTTCGACCATACTGCGAGTAACGGCTGGAACGCAGAGCGTCCCTTGAGGCATTCCCACGCAGGAGCGTGGGAACGATCAGCAAAACGCCAACCCGAAGGTTGGCGTTTTCTTTTAGCGCGGTACGACCGGTTTGCGCGTCGGCTTCGGCCCTTTGCCTTTTGCCGCGTCCTTGCGCTCCTTGGCGGCCTGCTGGTTGCGGGCGAATGCCGCGGCCTTGGCCTGTTCACGCTTGTCCCAAGGGTTGCCACCATCACTGGCACGCGGCGGCAGGCCGTTGTGCTGGGTGAGGATTTTGATGGTCTTCTCTTTGCTTTCCTTCGCCACTTTGTGGCTGCCGGCCGGTGTCGAGTTCTTGCGACGCGCGCTCTGATAGCTGTCGGTGGCCGGCTGATGGGCCGGGATCAGTTGATCCTTCCCCGGGCCGATCAGATCGCCACGGCCCATGCGAATCAGCGCTTCACGCAGCATCGGCCAGCCTTTCGGGTCGTGATAACGCAGGAACGCCTTGTGCAGACGACGCTGGTCCTCGCTCTTGACGATGGTCACGCCGTCACTCTTGTAGGTGACCTTGCGCAGCGGGTTCTTGCCCGAGTGGTACATCGCGGTGGCGGTGGCCATCGGCGACGGGTAGAACGCCTGGACCTGGTCGGCGCGGAAGCCATTGCCCTTGAGCCACAGCGCGAGGTTCATCATGTCTTCGTCGGTGGTGCCTGGGTGAGCGGCGATGAAGTACGGGATCAGGTACTGCTCTTTGCCCGCTTCCTTGGTGTACTTCTCGAACATGCGCTTGAACTTGTCGTAGCTGCCGATGCCCGGTTTCATCATCTGGTTGAGCGGACCTTCCTCGGTATGCTCCGGGGCGATCTTCAGGTAGCCGCCGACGTGGTGGGTCACCAGTTCCTTGACGTATTCCGGCGACTCGACCGCGAGGTCGTAACGCAGGCCGGAAGCAATCAGGATCTTCTTCACACCCGGCAAGGCGCGGGCGCTGCGGTACAGCTGAATCAGCGACGAGTGGTCAGTGTTCAGGTTCGGGCAAATGCCTGGGAACACGCACGACGGCTTGCGGCACGCGGATTCGATTTCCGGGCTCTTGCAGGCGATGCGGTACATGTTCGCGGTCGGGCCGCCGAGGTCGGAAATGACGCCGGTGAAGCCTGGCACCTTGTCGCGGATCTCTTCGATTTCGCGAATGATCGACTCTTCGGAACGGTTCTGGATGATCCGGCCTTCGTGCTCGGTGATCGAGCAGAAGGTGCAGCCGCCAAAGCAGCCGCGCATGATGTTCACCGAGAAACGGATCATGTCGTAGGCGGGGATTTTCTCCTTGCCGTACGCCGGGTGCGGAACACGCGCGTAAGGCATGCCGAACACGTAGTCCATTTCTTCAGTGGTCATCGGAATCGGCGGCGGGTTGAACCAGACGTCGATCTCGCCATGCTTCTGCACCAGCGCGCGGGCGTTGCCCGGGTTGGTTTCCAGGTGCAGCACGCGGTTGGCGTGGGCGTACAGAACCGGGTCGTTGCGGACTTTTTCCATCGACGGCAAACGGATCACGGTCTTGTCGCGGGTCATGCGCGGGCTGGCCAGGATCTGCACGACCTTGGCTTCCTGCGGATCTTCAACCGGGCCCTTTTCCTGCTCGATGGCGCAAGCCTGAGTGTCCTGGGTGTTGACGTACGGGTTGATGATCTTGTCGACCTTGCCCGGACGGTCGATGCGCGTGGAATCGACTTCGTACCAGCCCTGCGGCGTGTCACGACGGATGAACGCCGTGCCGCGCACATCGGTGATGTCTTCGATCTTGTGGCCGTAGGACAGACGCTGGGCGACCTCAACGATGGCCCGCTCGGCGTTGCCGTACAGGAGGATGTCGGCGCTGGCGTCGATCAGGATCGAGTTGCGCACCCGGTCCTGCCAGTAATCGTAATGGGCGATGCGGCGCAGCGAAGCTTCGATGCCGCCGAGTACGATCGGCACGTGCTTGTAGGCTTCCTTGCAGCGCTGGCTATAGACCAGACTCGCGCGGTCCGGACGCTTGCCGGCCATGCCGCCGGGCGTGTAAGCGTCGTCGGAACGGATTTTCTTGTCCGCGGTGTAGCGGTTGATCATCGAATCCATGTTGCCCGCTGCGACGCCGAAGAACAGGTTCGGCTCGCCAAGCTTCATGAAGTCGTCTTTGGACTGCCAGTTCGGCTGGGCAATGATCCCGACGCGGAAACCTTGCGACTCCAGCAGCCGGCCAATGATCGCCATGCCGAACGACGGGTGATCGACGTAGGCATCACCGGTCACGATGATGATGTCGCACGAATCCCAGCCAAGCTGATCCATCTCCTCCCTGCTCATTGGCAGGAATGGCGCTGGTCCGAAACATTCGGCCCAATATTTTGGATAGTCAAATAACGGCTTGGCTGCTTGCATGTCGACGACCGGTGTTGAAGTGAAAAATCGCGGGCGCGGAATATAGCACAAATTTTGACCAATTCCGACGACGGCGGTCGGTTTCTCTCGCGAACTACGCCACGCGTCAGTAAAGCATTTTCGCCCCGCCGTTTGCACCTGACACACCTGGCAGCGCAAGACGCTGCCTGCATGACCGCGTCCACTGGCAGGAAGCCAAACGACAACCCTCCCCGACCTGTGCCGGGGATTAATGATCAAGGATGGAAAACATGCCTGCAAAACCGCCCATTCGCGGCACCGTATCGGTCGATGTCCACACACGCCCGGATTCATCACCACAGGGGCCGGCGCTACACCCCGACGGCACGCTGCGATTCACTCCAGGCGCAGAAAGCCAATCGGGCAGATCCGTGGCCGACGGTGACCTCGACGCAATCCGCCCGGTTCCTGCACTCGCCATCAAGGTACAGCCCGCGCCCCTCGTGACTGAAAGCCCGACACCCACGACGCACCCGATCGAGTATTACCGCCTGGCCACTTCTGACGCGCTGCCAGCAGCAGACGCATCGGG
Source organism: Pseudomonas sp. 15C (assembly GCF_055484735.1). Classification (NCBI taxonomy): domain Bacteria; kingdom Pseudomonadati; phylum Pseudomonadota; class Gammaproteobacteria; order Pseudomonadales; family Pseudomonadaceae; genus Pseudomonas; species Pseudomonas sp. 15C. Next base: position 33,260 of record NZ_JBUDGD010000048.1, read on the forward strand.
CTTGCGCACACACAAAGGCCGCCGCTATGCCGACCTGAGCGACGGCGGCATCGTGCTGGTCGGGCGGGATGCTGACAGCGGTTTGCTGCGCGCGGCGCTTGCCAGCGAGCGGATCGCTTCCGGCCCGGTCTTGCTGCGCGATGCCGACAGCGGGCTTTGGCATGCGGCCGATGACGGCGAAGCGATCAGCGTGCCGCTGACCGAAACCAGCCTGCGCGACTGGCGCACGGAGCTCGATTTCAGCACAGGCCAACCGGACAGCGACGGCTTGTTCAGCCACGACGGCAAACGCTTCGTGGTCATCCATTACCATGCTTATCAGGCGCTGCTCGATACGCAGGCGTCGACGCCTGCGCAAAAAGTCTGGCGTATCGTCAAGGCCACGGACCCAGTGGCCACGGACAGCGCAAACGTTTACCACGCCAGTCGCAGCGGCGCATCCCGCGCCGTCACGCGCAATGCGCAAAACGCCTGGGTGCTGGTTTCCCCGGGGCTGACCGGAGGCATGCGCCGCCGCGAGATGGCTCAGGCCAACCGCGAGATATTGTTGCAACGCTATGCACCGTTCGCCGCCGCGCACCAGGAACTGGTCGACTCCGCCACGCGCTTCGACGGTCTCTGGAGCGAGGCTCGTGCGCAAGCGGAGGACAGAGCGGGGAAAACTGCAGCCCTGATCGCCGTCGAAGTTCATCTGCTCAAGCACATTAAAAAGCAAACGGATTTCGTCCAGTCCATCGTCGATAACAAGGACTGGATGATTCACTTGAAGGCCGGCGGGGTCTACAAGGAAGAACTGCACACGTTCCGCCTGGACCGCGTGCGTTATCTGAACCGGCTCATGGCCGTGATGGACTTGCGCATCGCTCCGCTGTTCGCGACGACAAGTGCGGACAACTGCAAGAAAATGATCACGCACCTGAACAAGAAACTGAAGCTGATCGAAGACCGCCAGGGCGTTATGGAACAGGTCAGGAAAGCCTCACCCGGCGCGGAGCCCACACTGATCGAACTCAGCCAGGAAGTGCCCGCGGCCGAGCGTATCAACTTCAACAAACTGACGCTGTACGTGCACCTGTTTGCCGACGCGCCAGACCATTCGCCCAATGCCACCATGCCTTCGCTCGCGTCCATTGACCTGATCACCGGCGAGTTGAAGAACATCCCGGAACGCTCGCACCCGCTGGCGTTGATGCTGACGCTTGATCAGATCAGAAGCGACAAAAGCCTTTTCGCTGCACAGTTGCCTATAGAGGGCGCCAAAGCAGAGTACGCCCGGGAAATCATCGCCTTGGTCGAACCGATCGAAACGCGGATCGAAACCCGGCTGAACGACCTCTTTGCCACGTTCGATCGCAATACAGAACTGCCGAGCCTGGATCAGGACATCGACTTCAGTTTCCTGCCGCCCCGGCCAAGCGACAGCGTGACAGCCGCGCCGCCAGTGACCCGCAAGGTCTTTCGCACTCGCCGCCACGGCACCTCAAGAATTCTGATTGGCGACACCGAAGCCGCCGCAGACGGCAGCATCGTCATCAAGGTCGCCAACCCGCTGCAACCCGATGGCCCGGCCGAACGCTATGAGCAGCGCCACGGTGAGTGGCTGCCGGTTCGCCCACCGCTGTCCAGTACACCAAAACCGCAGTTGATTGCCGAGGCCAACCGTCTGTTGGTCGATGTCGAAAAACACAGCGCCGATGCCAGAGCCAGAGAAGTACAAAAAGACAACCCGACAGGGATTCTTGAAGGTCTGGAAAAAGCCGTCGACTCGCTAAGGGAACAGGCAAGACGCCTGGAGAACCTCGAAAAATCGCAACAGGATGGTGAAGTCAACGCCTTGCTGGAGCGCTTGCTAAGTGCTGCCGACACCTTGTCCTCGCAAGGACATGGCGTGCTGGTGCGCATGTACAAGAACAAGCAGGTGCTGGACATCATGCGCCTGAACTGGCTGATCGATCACGCCGAACTCAAAGCACTGAAAACGGTGGACCGCAAACAGCTGGGCAAAGGCCGAGACAAATCCTTTCTCGACGTCTACTCGATCAGGGACCGCGCTGACGATGCGCCACTATGGGAAGCACATTTTCACTATGAAAAACACAACAGCGAGCCGCTGAGTTTCACCATCAAGGGCAGCCACCTGAAAACCCTGGAACAGAGCAAGCGCGGCAGCGAGTCGCAACGCCGCGACGAGCAGGCCGGGCTGCCCCACGTGGCCATCTGGCGCCAGACCTTCGATGGCAGGACCGCGAAAAGGATTTTCGCCCTCGCCAGTGAAGCAGCCGCAGCAAATCTGCTGATTCAATCAAACCGGCAATGACGCCAAACCGACCCGCCACTGCCCGTTTGCGGCAGTGGCTGGCAAGTACTACAGGGAAGTTACCCATGCCAATCAAATCGCCGCCAAAAAGCACCCTTTCAGGCAACACCCATGTTCGCCCGACCCCGACTCCGGACGTCACTACACCGCGTACCGATACGACATTGCGACCGGGCTTTGACAGCCTTGGCCTGCCGTCACGCGCCCATCAACCCGCAGGCGACGCCGACCTCGATGCGATCACTCCGGCGCCGACCGTTACCGTGCATCCATCGACAGCGCCGAACGAAACACCACGCGCGGTCGGTCTGCCGCTGGAGCATTACCGGGTCACGGCCGCTGCCGGTTTGCCGGTAGTCAACGCCGATGGCTTGCGTATATTCAAAGGGCGCCAATACGCAGACGTGGTCGACGTCGGGATCGTGCAGGTCGGCAAGGACGCTGAGACTGACCTGTTCCGGGCCAGACTGCCCAGCGAATCGAAACCTTCCGGCCCGGTTCTGCTACGCGATCCTGACAGCGGACTGTGGCATCCGCTGGAAAATTTCGAACCAGTCACTTTCCCGCTCAACGATACCCGGCTGGCAGCGTTTCGCACAACGCTTGCGTTCAACCACGTCGAACCCGGTAGCGACGGGCTCCACCGCTTTGACGGCAAACTCTATGCCCTGATCGACAACCATGCCTATCAAGTGCTGCACGACCCGGACGCCTCGACGCCAGTGGCCAGCGTTATGCGCATCGTGCGCAGCGATGACCCCGTTGCCAGCGACAGCGCCAACCTTTACGTCGCGACGCGTCCCGGCCGTTCGGAACCGATTGTGTTCGATGCCATCCACGGCTGGGTTGGCATCAGCGTGGCTGGCGCCGGTGGCATGATGCGCGGCGACGGCGCCAACGTGCCGGCGCGTTCGAGCATGCGCGAGCGGCTGTCGCAGACCCTGAACCGCTTGCGCAACCCGCAATCGCGGGCGCGAAAATTGTTTCCGGACCACACCGATGAAGAAATCGGCCGTTACATCGAGTCCTTGGGCAATGACGTTGCTGGCGGTCTGACCCAGCGCGAGAGCGCTTACAAATCCCTGAAAACCGAGCTTGATGCCTGGCTGCGGCAAGCCGCCAACGCAGCGCCGCCGGGCACTTCGCCGGTCCATGCGCGGCAGATCGCGCAAAGCCTCAAGCGCTGCTGGCGCCACCAGACCGGTGCCATTCTGTGGCTTGAGGCCGGCAACGGCACGCTGCCAACGCTGCAAGCGGACTTCAGGCATGTCCGCCACCTGACGCTGCAATCGGTCGACTGGTCAGATGCCGCGAGTACTTTGCTCGGCAATTTCTCCGGACTGGAGGGTCTGCGCATCAGCGGATCCACACTGGCCACGCTTCCCGCGCCCCTTGCCCGGATGTCCAGCCTGAACAGCCTTGATCTGAGTTCGAACCGTATCGCCCTCAACGAACAAACGACTGCTGTACTGGGTTCGCTGAGCAAACTCAAACATCTGGATCTGTCCGACAACCCTTTGGGTCAAACACCGGATTTTTCCGCCATGCCCAATCTCAAGACCCTGAACCTGAGCAACGCACAACTGGATCAGTGGCCTGCGGGGCTACACATGCAGTCCCGGCTGACGCAACTGGACTTGCGCAACAACCGCTTGACTGCAGTGCCGGAGACAAACCTCAATCCACCCGCTGACCAGTTCGAAACGCTCGCGCGCATCAACAGTGTCACCCTGCTTGAAGGCAATCCATTCCCGCCCGGCTACTGGACGAAACTCGAAACCTTTTGGCAGCGAGTGGCGATCGAACAGCCGGAGCTGGGCAATAACGCTGTAGCTGATGCGTTCAGACTCCCCACCGACATGCCAGAAACCGCCAGCGTGCAGCGGGTCTACCCCGATAAAAACCCGAAGCAGTTGCGCGCGTTTCTGTTGGCTCTGGATGACGATGGTAAAGCGCAACTGGCACGCCGTGTTGCAGCGCTGGACTCACTTGAGTCCCAGCTCGACACCTATGTCAACGGCAGTCAGACCGACTCATCCGGCGCTGACACGCCGGCAAAAATACAGGCGCGCCGTATCGGGGATATCATCAAAGCCAGTTGGCTGGATTCGACACACACGCTGAGGCTGCCGCTGATCAAGGCGCCCCTGCCGAAGCTCAGCGCCGACTTCAGCCATGTCAAATCGCTGTTTATCAATGCCGCTATATGGTCGGGCGACGCCGAGAATTTCCTGTCCGGTTTCCCCAATCTCGAGCGCTTGGTCATCAATCACTGCGGGCTGAAAAGTCTGCCCGCATCCATTGCCACCATGCATAACCTGACTAACCTGGATCTGGCCAGCAACCGTATGCAATTGACGGAGGACAGCGCGACAGCCCTCAGTGCCATGAGTCAGCTCGAAGCGATCAACCTGAGCGACAATCCGGCCCTCGGTTTGATGCCCGATTTCAGCGCTATGACCCGGGTAAGGCAAGTGTTGCTCAACAACACGGGCATCGATCAGTGGCCGATCGGGTTACAGGACAAGACCGAGCTGATCATGCTGGATTTGAGCAACAATCGATTGAAGGAAGTGCCGCCGACATTCCTTGATCCGCCGGCGGACCAGTTGTTGACGATCGCTCGAATCAACGCCGCGACTGTACTCAACGGCAACCGTTTTGCCGCCGGTTACGGGAAGAAATTCGACACCTTCTGGCAGCGCGTCAGTACAGTCGCCCCCGATCTGCTGGCTCACCCCAACTTCGACAGCGACAACTCGCTTGCGCAGCGTTACCAACGGCTGTTTCCAGGCAAGAACATGAAGCAATGCAGAGAATACCTGTGGAGCCTCGACGCGGACGTCGTAGTTACCAAGGTGCGTAGTCTCGAACGAGAATTCAAAGTACTGAAACGCCAGCTCGACGATTGGGTTTTTTCCGGTGGAGGCAACCTCGGTGGGTATATTCGCGCAGACCAACTGGCGCTCAATGCACAAACCCGCGCTGACCGGATCACCGCCAGCAACCGGATCATCAGTTGCTGGCGGCGCGAGACGCCGCAGAAACTGGCCCACGACCGGACGCCAATCGGGCTCGAACTGGACCTCAGCGGCTTGCGCCTGCCAAGCCTTCCAGACATTGACGTCGACTTCACTCACGTCGGCTCGCTCAGACTCAGGAGCATGAATCTGAGCACTTCACCGGAAGGTTTTCTGACGCGTTTCCGCCATATTCGCTGGCTGGATCTGGGGCTGAATCAACTGCGCGAGCTTCCCCCGGCCATTGGCGAAATGCATGGCCTGACGCGCCTGTCTCTGGAAAGAAACCAGATTACCCTGACCGCCGATACTGCCCGCGTTCTCGCGGGCCGTACCACCTTGCGAGCATTGGAGCTGCAGGGCAACCGGTACTTGGGCATAGTCCCGGATCTGAGCCAGATCGTCGACCTGCGCTCCATCAGTCTGGCCCACACAGGGATCGACACCTTTCCCTCTGGCCTCATCCATCAGCCGCTGCTGGACACCATCGAGCTGAACAGCAACCGCATCACGGATATTCCCGACGCCGTCATCGCGCCGCCGAATGATCAACTGGCGAACACCGTGCGCATCAACAACATCACCGATATTTCGAATAATCCATTGTCGGACGCGACCGACGAACGTCTGTTTCGATACAACAATCGCTTGTTAGCAGCCAGGACCCCGCTGACAGGCGCAAGGAACATCATCAGTACGGCCGTCGTACGCCCTGCACGCCTTCGCCCGATGGTGAATGACCCAATGGAGCGTTGGGCAGCGGGATCCTCCGACGTGCAAGTAGCTAACCGCAGACGCCAATGGCAAACCCTGCGCGGGCAGCCGCGCTCGGACGGTTTGTTCAACACACTGGAACGCCTGCTTGATACCCCCACCGGCCATCTGGCACTTCAGGGCCGGGTCTGGAGGCTGATCGACAGCATCACCGAAAACACGCCGCAGTCCGAACGCCTGCGCAACGAGGTGTTCGATCGCGCAGGTGAAGCGGCCTGCTGTGACCGGGCAGCCTTTACCTTCGCCAACCTCGAAGTCCTGTCAATGATGCACAGCGCGACAGCCCGCGCCGGTGACAAGACGCAGGGGCCAGAACTGTTCAAGCTGAACAAGGCATTGTTCCGCTTGCATGAAGTCGACAAGATTGCCTCGGCGGACATCGCCCAACGCGAGGCAGCCATCGCCGCTGCCCGAACGCCCAACGAAGTCGCGAATATGCCTGCGCCACATGTGGCGGAAGAAATCGAAATCAGGCTGTTCTATCGCCACGGCCTCAAAGACCGCCTGCAACTGCCCGGGCAACCGGAACAAATGGGGTTTGCCCACCTGGCCGGCGTCTCCAAAGCGCAATTGGAAAGCGCCTACCAAACCGTCATTGCGCGGGATAACTCAGCCGAGGAGTTTCAGGCCCTGGTGTCGAGGGAGTTCTGGCAAACATACCTGACCACTCACTACCAGGAAGTCTTCGAAACCCGGCGTCAGCCATTTCAGGATCGGCAGGCGGCCCTGGATGATTCATTCAAGGCGAATGAATTGTCGTTTGCCGACTACGACGCGCAATCAAAAACGATGCAGGCAGAGTGGATGATCGAGGAAGCGGCCCTGATCGAAAAACTGAGCCGCCAGGAGCTGGCCCAATACAAGGCCAGCGGCACTGAGGAGGAAGCCGCTGGCACAAGTGCAAGCTGAATGAGGCGAGTGCTGGCCGATGGTTTTCGGCCAGCCTTTATTCGTCGTCGTCGAAGTTGTAGCTGCCCGGTGCGAGGTTTTCAAAGCGCGTGTACTTGCCGATGAACGCCAGCCGAATGAAACCGATCGGACCGTTACGCTGCTTGCCGATGATGATTTCGGCGATGCCTTTGTGCTCGGTTTCCGGGTGGTACACCTCGTCCCGGTACACGAACATGATCACGTCGGCGTCCTGCTCGATCGCACCGGATTCACGCAAGTCGGAGTTCACCGGGCGCTTGTTCGGGCGCTGTTCAAGGGAACGGTTGAGCTGCGACAGGGCCACTACCGGGCAGTTGAATTCCTTGGCTAGCGCTTTCAGGGATCGCGAGATCTCGGAAATTTCGTTGGTGCGGTTGTCACCACTGGAGCCCGGGATCTGCATCAGTTGCAGGTAGTCGATCATGATCAGGCCAACGTCACCGTGCTCACGCACCAGACGCCGCGTCCGCGCGCGCATTTCCGACGGGCTGATGCCGGCGGTGTCATCGATGAACAGCTTGCGATCGTTGAGCAGATTGACCGCCGAGGTCAGGCGCGGCCAGTCATCGTCTTCCAGTTGGCCGGAACGAACCTTGGTCTGGTCAATACGACCGAGCGAAGAAAGCATACGCATGATCAGCGATTCGCCTGGCATCTCGAGGGAGTAAACCAGCACGGCTTTTTCGCTGCGCAACACCGCGTTTTCCACCAGGTTCATTGCGAAGGTGGTTTTACCCATCGACGGACGACCGGCGACGATGATCAGGTCGGACGGTTGCAGGCCGCTGGTCTTCTCGTCGAGGTCGGTGTAACCGGTGGACAGGCCGGTGATCGCGTTGTCGGTGTTGAACAGGGTGTCGATGCGATCGATGGCTTTGGTCAACAGTTCGTTGACGCCGACCGGGCCGCCGGTCTTTGGCCGCGCTTCGGCGATCTGAAAGATCTGCCGTTCGGCTTCGTCGAGAATTTCTTCGGCGGTGCGGCCTTCAGGATTGAAGGCGCTGTCGGCGATTTCGGTGCTGATGCCGATCAGTTGGCGCAACGTCGCACGCTGGCGGACGATTTGCGCATAGGCCTTGATGTTGGCGACCGACGGCGTGTTTTTCGCCAGTTCGCCGAGATAACCGAGACCGCCAACCTGAGACGTCTGGCCTTCCTTGTCCAGTTGCTCGGACAGGGTCACGACGTCGATCGGCATGTTCTGATCGGCCAGTTTGGCGATCGCACGGAAGATCAGACGGTGGTCATGTCGATAGAAATCGCCGTCGGAGACTTGATCGAGCACGCGTTCCCAGGCGTTGTTGTCCAGCATCAAACCACCGAGTACGGCCTGTTCGGCCTCGATGGAGTGTGGCGGCACCTTCAGGGCAGCGGTTTGCAGATCGTATTGCTCGGGAGCGGAGATATCGTTCATGGCCACTTGAGAATTAGGTGAAAAGCAGGGGATTCAGAAAGACAAAGGGCACGACCTGTAAACAGGATCGTGCCCGATGTTAACCGCCTGACGGACAAGCCGCCAGCCGATCCGGTGTTGCTTAAGCTGCTACCACGACAACGCGTACGGTGGCTTCAACTTCGGCGTGCAGGTGCACGGCTACGTCGAATTCACCCACGTTGCGGATGGTGCCGTTCGGCAGACGAACTTCGCTCTTCTGCACTTCAACGCCGGAAGCGGTCAGTGCGTCAGCGATGTCGTGAGTACCGATCGAACCGAACAGCTTGCCTTCGTCGCCAGCGGTGGCAGTGATGGTCACTTCCAGCTCGGCCAGTTGGGCAGCACGGCTTTCAGCCGATGCCTTACGGTCTGCGGCGGCTTTTTCCAGCTCGGCGCGACGCTCTTCGAACGCAGCCAGGTTGGCAGCGGTCGCAGCGGTAGCCTTGCCGAAAGGCAGCAGGTAGTTACGGCCGTAACCGGCCTTAACGTTTACTTTGTCGCCCAGGTTGCCCAGGTTGGCGATTTTTTCCAGAAGGATCAGTTGCATGTGAAAATCCTCTAACTTTTAACCTTCACCGTTCGCGCTGTCGGTGTCTTTCGACACGTGACGACCGCGAAAATCAATCAGGCTGTCGACAATGGCCAGAACCACGAGCAACGGATAGATCAGCTGCATGAACAACAGCAGCGTGACGTACAACCCCACCAGCCAGAAACCGGCCAGTCGCTTCTGCCCGACCAGCCCGTGAATCAGGGCCAGCCCGGCGAACACCAGCGGTACACTGCACAACGGCGTCAACATGGCCATCTGTGCACCGAGATTCGGGCCCAGAAGCATCAACGCCAGCAGTAACATCGCCGGCCCCAGCGGAATGCGGATGGCGCGAAACTCGCGACCAAAACCGCCCGGGTTGTACAACAACGCCTGCCAATGCCGCCCGACAATCAGGCTCAGCACGCTGACGATTTGCAACAATGCCGCAATCAGTCCGGTCAGGACCGGTGCAATCAGGGACGCGAAACGCGTTTGCTCATCCACCGACAATTGCTTGTAGGTTTCCCCAAGAAGCGCCGGCATGACCTTTATCAAGGCTTGCGCGAGCATCTCGATCTGGGCCGCAAACGCGGCCCCGAGCACCACGGAAAACACCACGCCCATTGCTACGCTGACCAGCAGCGTACGGACCCAGGACTCGCTTGCGCGCAAAACCAGCGCAAGCCCCGAAGACCCCAGCAGCACCAGAAGCGCCCGTGGGTCATCGGCATACAGCCACCAGATCAACGCCGGCAGCAGCCCCAGAGACAGAACACCCAGGGCGTCCGTCAGTCCGCGCCGCAGCAGCACAAGGCTCCCCGCGGCAGCACCCAACCAATACAACAACGGCAATGTTGCACATCCGGCCACCACGAGAGTGGCCTGCATACGGCCGCGCATGATGAACTCAGCTAAGGCGCGCATGCATTCAATCCTTTGCTACTTGTCGACTGCCCGGTCTCAGCGGCCGTGGCTGTCGGTGTAGGCCAGCAGGGCCAGGAAGCGGGCGCGCTTGATAGCGGTGGCCAGCTGACGCTGATAACGAGCTTTGGTACCGGTGATGCGGCTTGGAACGATTTTGCCGGTCTCGGATACGTAGGCTTTCAGAGTGTTGAGATCTTTGTAATCGATCTCTTTCACGTCTTCAGCGGTGAAGCGGCAGAATTTACGACGACGGAAGAAACGTGCCATTTGATAGGCTCCTTAATAAGGTCCGTGGATTACTCGTCAGCGTTATCGCTGTTGTCGCTGTCATCACTGTCGGTGCCTTCGGCGCCTTCGTGCTCAGGACGGTCGCGACGCTCACGGCGCTCACTGCGGTTTTCTTCAGCCTTGAGCATCTCGGACTGGCCGGTAACGGCTTCGTCGCGACGGATGACCAGGTTACGGATCACTGCATCGTTGTAGCGGAAGTTGTCTTCCAGCTCGGCCAGGGCCTTGCCAGTGCACTCAACGTTCAGCATCACGTAGTGAGCCTTGTGAACATTGTTGATTGCGTAGGCCAGTTGACGACGGCCCCAATCTTCCAGACGGTGGATTTATGTTCCCGGGTCACGGTGCGTTGAATGCCGACGCCGCCGCAGACGATAACAATGTCCAGTGGCGGAGCTTTGTGCA